>JBAUGO010000230.1:0-2906 GCA_049679775.1 Anderseniella sp. | reverse complement strand
GGCTACAGTAGCAACACCAGTTGCTGAAATGCTCAGGTTTGTGCTGCCTGAACCAGTGATGTCACGCGCACCGTCTACAAAGGCGATAGTTGTTGAGCCACCATTGAAGTTGTTTTCGTTACCGGTGCCTGTTGTTGTGCTATCTCCGGAAATACCGTCACTTCCAGTACCCCCGCTAGAACTTGTCGCGTTTGAAAGGTAGGCCTCGTCGAAACCCGACGCGCAGCCTGAAAGAGAGATGCCGCTCAGGGCCAACAGAAGTACAAGAGAACGGGAACGCATGATTACTGCCTCGCATCACAAACATTGAGTTGAGGTCATAATGTCCGATCGTGGTTAATATAGTTCTAAGCGTTCACCGATTATTAGTGTTAACAGAAGGTTACTCTTCTTCTATGTGCTCAAGGATGTCGCCGGGCTGACATTGAAGCGCCTGACATATTCTTTCAAGAGTCTCAAACCTCACACCCCTCACTTTGCCAGATTTCAAAAGGGATATGTTTTGTTCCGTGATGCCGACAATCTCTGCCAGCTCACGCGAACGCATTTTGCGTTTGGCAAGCATAACGTCCAGATTAACAATAATCGGCATCTGCGAATCGCGCCTCCCCAACGACACCCTATATGATCGAGCGGTTTTCTTCTGCTACGGTGCACGCTTCATCCAAAACACGACCAATCAACATAACAAGAAACGCTATAAGCACTGTGGCGAGGTTAGTGCTGCTCAAGCCGACCGCGAGAGTCTTTTGTCCTTCGGGCATGTGTGCGCTCAGCAGAACTGATGCCAATGCGCCTGCTATGATTTGGGCAATCGCGACAGCAACCAGTACCTGTCCAAATCGCTTCACATGAAATCCGGCTTGAGCAGGGAACAGATTGCCCTCGCGATAGAGGTTGAAGAACCTGCGGACGTGCCAGAAACCATAGACCAGCAGTATCAGCGGCACCGACATGACGGCTTGTGTCGCTATCCTCTGCCAAAGCGCTGTATCTTGCCATCTTACACCCTTTAGGCCTGCCGGCACGGCCTCCGATAGTAGACCGGGATAGAGCAGCATCACAACACCTGCTGCAAGAAACAGGACAATTGCGACCGTAGTGAACCAACTTAGATGAGTTGCCAGCCGTGCAGTGGAATTTGATGTGGCCATGGGTACTCCGTTGCAATTTGTATTGACAGGGTCAAGCCAATATACGATAAAAAATTATCGTATTACAATAAAAAATCAACTCTATGGAATAATAATATGTTTGTGAAACAGTTCCTGTTTTCTAGTGCTGCATGTGTTCTTGCAACAGCATGTGCCACGATTCCACTGACCAGCATGTACAAATTGCGCAAATTCGATCTGACGACGACTGATATCGCAGTGCTTCGAGTTGCAGTGCAGAAGCCGAGATATATCGGGATTTCAAAGGGTGGAGCAAAGATGGTGGTGTCAGCTGAAAAGAAGGATGGTTCATACAGTCAATCCCAGGACTTCGTGCTTGATGAATTACCAGAAGGCAGTGTTGATGCATCACAACTGCCAAACCCTGTAAAATGGTCGGACATATCTGGCTACAGGATTGCATTGAAAGATATTGGAAGACTGCGTGCCTTGCGCATGAACATTGCTCAAATGAAGAAACAGCACGGTGACCAGATCGCTGGATCGCTGAGTGTTAGCGTCGAGGGTTGCACAAGAATGGCACCGCCAGACGGACCCGTGCCAATCACTGTGTGGATCAAGTCCGAGGAAACAGAACAGTACGTCGTTCTTCTGGAAAATATTGACCTGCGCCAAATCATGACACAAGGAAATCAGTCGATGGAGTTACGTCCATGCAAAAACTGAGAAATATTTCTTTCCTGTTGCTTGCAATTTTACTGATAGTGGGGTGCACGCGTTCTCAAGTCCAAGACAGCCTGGCTTCAGCGGTTGACGATACGTTGCGAAACAGTTGTGAGCGCGCTGGGAATTGTGAAGTCTATTGTAAAAGCGATCGGACAATCAAAACTCCTGATGGACGTTGTGTTGGTGAATGACCTATCTGCTTTCACGCCGTGCCATGAAGGCCAGACGTTCAAACAGGGCAACATCCTGTTCGTTCTTCAGCAATGCACCGTGCAAGGGTGGTATCACTTTGGTCGGATCTTTCTGGCGCAGCGTTTCCGGTGTCACATCTTCATTCAGCAACAACTTGATCCAGTCGAGTAGTTCTGAAGTCGATGGCTTCTTTTTAAGGCCAGGCACATCGCGAACTTCATAGAAAATGTTAAGCGCTTCAGAAACCAGACGCTGTTTCAGGCCGGGATAATGGACTTCGATGATTTCCTTCATGGTGTCAGCATCCGGAAACTTGATGAAGTGGAAAAAGCAACGGCGCAAAAAGGCGTCCGGCAGTTCCTTTTCATTATTCGACGTAATAATGACGATGGGCCGTTGTGCGGCTTTTATGGTTTCGCCGGTTTCGTAGACATGAAACTCCATACGGTCGAGTTCTTGCAGAAGGTCGTTCGGGAACTCGATGTCTGCCTTGTCGATTTCGTCAATAAGAAGAACCGAACGCTCTGTAGCGGTAAATGCCTCCCAGAGTTTGCCCTTCTTGATATAGTTTTTGATGTCATGGACTTTTTTGTCCCCAAGCTGGCTGTCGCGCAGACGTGAGACGGCGTCATATTCATAAAGACCCTGCTGTGCCTTGGTGGTCGACTTGATATGCCATTCCAGCAGGGGGGTATTTATGGCCCGGGCAACCTCGTGTGCCAGGACGGTTTTGCCTGTTCCAGGCTCTCCTTTTATGAGTAAAGGGCGTTCAAGGACTATTGCAGCATTCACAGCGACCCTGAGGTCCTGTGTGGCAATATAATCCTGTGTACCTTCAAATCGGATGTCGCTCATGTCATTCCATCATTATTT
>JBAUGO010000229.1:0-5211 GCA_049679775.1 Anderseniella sp. | reverse complement strand
GCCAGTATGTCTCCGAACAGGAAACCCATCAGGTCTATGCGGATCCATGTCATGAAGGCAAGAACGACCAGGCCCAGCGCCAGTGCGGAATGGGCCAAAAGACCAAGCAATGCATCGGCCGACAGGGTTGCGCGTTTTTGTAACAGCAACAGAGCGATTGACACGCAGGCTGATACGCAGAACACGGCAAGCGTGATGTTGACCTCGAACAGGAAGGCAAGCGCAACGCCAAGCAGTGCCGCATGCGAAAGCGTATCGCCGAAATAGGCCAAACGCCTCCAGACGATGAAGCAACCAAGCGGTCCGGCAACCAGTGCCACACCTATACCAGCCAGGATTGCCCGAGTGAAAAAATCATCAAACATTGCGCTTCGCCTCATGGTGGTGATCAGACGCATCATGGGCGTGGCTGTCCTGATCATGATGATGTCCGTCATCTGCGTGGCAATGATCGCTCACCGTACCATCTGCATGTTTGACGCGACCGTCAGGCAAATGAGTGTGGTCGTGATGATGCTCGTAGACGGCGAGAGTTGAGGCAGCACGTGCACCAAACAATGCCTTGTATTCCGCGCTCGAAGCTACAGCGGTTGGTGTTCCCGAACAACATACATGCCCGTTGAGGCAAATCACCCGATCCGTTGCCGCCATGACAACATGGAGATCGTGTGAGATTAACAAAATGCCGCAATGCATTTCATCGCGGATACGTTTGATGAGGTCGTAGAGAGCTATTTCTCCTGTGAAATCGACACCCTGCACGGGTTCATCCAGCACCAGCAAATCAGGCTTTCGTGCCATGGCTCGGGCAAGCATGACCCGCTGGAATTCGCCTCCCGACAGGTTGCGCACTTCGGCTTCGGCTAGATGCAGAATCCCTGTTGAAGCCATTGCCATGTTGGCTTCGTCCGCACTGACATGGCCGGTCAGGCGCATGAAGCGGCGGACAGTCAAGGGCAGGGTCCAGTCAACGGCGAGTTTCTGTGGTACATAGGCAATCTGCAGTCTTGCTCGTTGCCTCACCTGCCCTTCATCGGGCTTGAGGATTCCCAGAGCCATCTTAGCAGTCGTGGATTTCCCCGATCCATTTGGCCCAATCAGTGTGACAATCTCACCCTGGTTAACCGCCATGGAAACGCCGCGCACAAGCCATCGGCCAGCACGATGAATGCCGGCATTTTCAAGCGTGACCAGGGGTTCTTGTTTTTTGAGCATGATATCCGGTTGCGCAGTCAGGAATACGATATTTGAGGGCTTGCACTGGTTTATCGCATACGTTATACAGTTACGCAATATTGTAATGACATAACATCACATATTGAATGTATACTGGAGATACTCATGAAAAATCTGAAGAGCATTTTCCTTGCTTCAACCATGCTTTTTGCCACCACTGTATCTGCCCATGCGGAGCTCAACGTTGTCACATCCATAAAGCCCGTTCATTCGCTTGTGGCGGCCGTCATGGAAGGTGTTGGTGAGCCTGGCGTGATTATAGAAGGTGCTGGCTCACCGCATAATTTTGCGCTTAAGCCATCCCAGGCTGAGATGCTTGAACAGGCCAATGTAGTCTTCTGGATTGGACACGAGCTTGAAGCCTTCCTTGAGAAGTCGCTCGAAACAATTGGTGCCAAGGCCAAGTCCGTCGAGCTGATCGACGCGCATGATCTCGTCAAGCTCGGTTTCCGCGAAGGTGGTGCTTTTGATGAGCACGACCACGACGACAAAAAATCAGAATCGGATCATGAAGGTCATGATCACGACAAGAAGGCCAAGGCTGGACATGACGATCATGATCACGACAAGAAGGCCGAAGCCGACCACGCAGGTCATGACCATGGCAAGTTTGACGCCCACATCTGGCTTGACCCTGTAAATGCCAAGGCGATGGTTCATGAAATCGAGGAAGCGCTGGTGGCTGCTGACCCTGGCAATGCTGCGAAGTACAAGGCAAATGCAGAAGCTGTCATGGCCAGACTGGATGCGTTGGTTAGTGAAGTCTCGGCTGATTTGAAGCCGGTTCAAGACAAGGGTTTCATTGTGTTTCATGATGCTTATCAATATTTCGAGAAGCGTTTTGGATTAACAGCAACAGGATCGATTACCGTTTCACCCGAAGTCATGCCGGGCGCCGAGCGCATTACCGAAATCCGTGCCCGCGTGCAGGAACTGGGCGCAGCCTGTGTCTTTGCCGAACCTCAATTCGAGCCGAAGCTGGTTGCGACCGTTACTGAAGGTACAAATGCGAAGTCTGGCGTCATTGACCCGCTCGGTACCTCGCTTGATGCTGGTCCGAACCTTTACTTCCAGCTGATCCGCAACATGGCGTCATCCATCAAGTCCTGCCTGTCTGAAGCCAGCTGACTGCTGATCGTTCGGTCCCAACGGCCTACCAAGGTCGCCCGTTATTTGTAACTCAATATGTAATGGTATAACGTATGATTCAGCAATCGCTTCCTGTCACCGTACTCTCCGGCTTTCTCGGTGCCGGCAAAACGACGCTGCTCAACCACATCCTAAATAATCGCGAAGGCATGCGTGTTGCCGTCATCGTCAACGACATGAGCGAGGTGAATATTGACGCGAGCCTCGTTCGCGACGGTGGAGCAAACCTGTCGCGCACCGAGGAGCAGCTGGTGGAAATGACCAATGGCTGCATCTGCTGCACGCTTCGAGATGATCTTCTGAAGGAGGTCAAAACGCTTGCGGCGCAAGGGCGCTTCGATCATCTCCTGATTGAATCGACGGGGATCTCCGAGCCGTTGCCGGTGGCTTCCACTTTTGAGTTTCGCGACGAGAACGGCGAGAGCCTCTCTGACATTGCCAAGCTAGATTCAATGGTGACCGTCGTTGATGCAGCAAGCCTTTTGAAGGACTATGCATCCAGTGATTTCCTGCGCGATCGTGGCGAGACCATGGGTGATGAGGACAATCGCACTCTGGTTGATCTGCTTGTGGATCAGATCGAGTTTGCCGATACGATCATCCTCAACAAGGTGTCAGCGACAACACCTGGCAATCTTGATGCCGCGCGCAAGATCATTCGCTCCCTAAACCCAGACGCCGTGGTCATCGAGACCGACTTTTCCAGAGTTCCCATGAAAGACGTATTGGGTACGGGTCGCTTCGACTTCGACAAGGCCCATGAACATCCGCTCTGGTACAAGGAACTCAATGGATTTGCCAATCATGTACCCGAGACCGAGGAATACGGCATCCGCTCTTTTGTTTACCGAGCACGACAACCTTTCGATCCAATGAAATTGCAAGCCTTCATCAACCGTCCTTGGCCGGGTGTGATGCGTGCAAAGGGTTTTTTCTGGCTCGCCACGCGGCCGCAGTTCGTTGGTGAGCTTTCCATGGCAGGGGCGTTGGTGCGCACTGAAAAGGGCGGACTTTGGTGGTCGGCTGTACCAAGGGAGTATTGGCCCGAAGATCCTGCCTGGCACAAATCCATGGAACCATACTTCGACTCTGTCTGGGGTGACCGGCGTCAAGAGTTGGTGGTTATAGGATGTGACCCAATGGACGAGACAACAATCCGGCAGGGGTTTGATGATTGCCTGTTAAGGGCGCCAGCTTTCATGCCTGCGATGTGGCGCGACATGCCCGATCCTTTTCCGGTCTGGGAAAAGCGATCGACATGAGCTTCCATCGCCAGACAGTGCGCAATGTCGGTGTTGGGGTTGGGCTGGCAGATACCCCGGAAGGCATGAAGCTCATCAACACTCCAGGCGCAGCTGCCGCTATCTGGCGGCGGCAACCGTCACACCGGTTCAAGGCATGGATTGATGAACTGGATCCGGCATGCTTGCCGGAGGTCAGGATTGTCCTGCCGGTGTCGGCTGTACGCGATGCCGTGCATCATGTTTGTGAGCAGGCAGGCATGCAAGGTAGTGCACAGCGCGACGTGCTGGTGGACGACATCGCGGCATTGGCTGATGTGTTCGCAGCGATCATGTGCACCGCTTACCTGCGCCTCAGGCTTGATGTTGTGAAGGACAATGCCTGCTGCAAGTTCCACATCGACGCGGTCACTGCGCGTCTGGTCTGCACCTATCGCGGAACTGGCACTCAGTACGGCATCTCAACTGACGGACAACAGCCCAAAAGAGTGTTCACAGTACCAACCGGCGCACCCATCATATTGCGAGGCACCTTGTGGCCTGATCCACCGCTGTCCGGTCTATTGCATCGCTCACCTCCTATTGAGGGAACGGGCGAGACGCGGCTGGTCCTTGTCCTGGATCCGGTCTGCGATGTTCAACTTACGGATTGACTGTATGAGCATTGGTATTTTGATTAAATAAAATCGCCCAACCTAAAAAATTCGGAGAATAATAGATGTCTCAAGTCTACAGAATAGCAAATATTATTTCGTCGGGCATCATTATGTCTGCTATATTGAGTGGCCCTGCATTTTCAGCTGATCTTGCAGCATCCGATACCCTCGGGCAATACCCTTCCCTATCCGGGGAGTTCTTGATCGAGGTTCAGAGCGACAACACGTTCGACGCCGATGATCCGGGTGCCGAGATCAGCGACACCTTTGCCACCGTTGAAGTGGCACTTGATTTTAATCTGTCTGAGATTTTTACCGTCCACACAGACCTTATTCTGGAGCCCACTATAGACCCGTCACCCTTTGACGACAGGATCTTCGAAGACCACGGCGCCTATGCCGAAACGCTGCACCTGATCGTCAACCTTGGTCAGTTCACACTTTTCGGCGGCAAGATAAACCCGGCCTTTGGTACCGCCTGGGATATTACACCAGGCATTTATGGTGTTGATTTTGCTGAAGACTACGAAATCACAGAACGCATTGGCTTTGGCGCGTCATACACATTTGAAGGCGGTGACAGCGGCAAGCATGTGTTGCAGGTTGCGACTTACTTTGCCGATACGTCAGAGCTTTCGAACTCCATCATCACACGTCGGGGGAGAACCTCAGTTGCTGATGGGGGTGCCAGCAATACTGAAGACTTCAGCTCTTTTGCCGTTGCGTTGGATGGTAGTGACGTTGCCATCCTACCAGGTCTTTCCTACCATGTTGGCTTTCGCTTCCAGCAAGCCGGTCAGGGTGATACTGCCGATGAAACTGGCTTTGTCTTTGGCCTGAAGCAAGAGATTGAAAGTGCTGAAGGAACCAAGTTTGAATTGAATGGTGAAATTGCCGTCTTCGACAATCTTGATGGTGGTGACAATGAT
>JBAUGO010000228.1:0-13945 GCA_049679775.1 Anderseniella sp. | reverse complement strand
GGTGTAGACAATACGGTAGCATTTGGATCAACGCAGAATATCACCGCTGTCGGTTCACCGATCTTTTCCAGCGCCATTTATGCGCCGCTGGATGAAGAGGTGGAGGAACCGCCAGCACTGATTATAGGTGCAGATGCGCGCAAGCCCTATGAAGCGCGCTCCATCATCAATATATCAGCGATGAGCTATGGCGCATTATCGGCCCCAGCTTTAAAGGCGTTATCGAAGGGGGCAAAGCTTGCAAATTGCTGGTTGAACACGGGCGAAGGCGGGCTGTCCGATCATCATTTATCGGGTGGGTGTGATATCATTTTCCAGATCGGTACGGCGAAGTATGGCGTGCGTGACGAGCAAGGTAATTTTTCTGAGGAAAAGCTGCGTAATATTGCGGCAATTCCTCAGGTTCGCATGGTGGAAATCAAGCTGTCACAAGGAGCGAAACCCGGAAAAGGCGGCATCCTGCCGGCCAACAAGGTGACGCAGGAAATTGCCCGTACGCGCGGCATTGCTGTTGGAGAAGCATCAATATCACCAAACCGCCATGCTGAAATTTCAAGCAATGAAGAGTTGCTCGATTTTATTGCCAGAGTGCGTGATGTCTCAGGCTTGCCCACAGGCTTCAAGACTGCCATGGGCGGTGTTGAATGGCTGGATGATTTGTGCTTGCTCATCAAGAAGCGTGGTTTGAAATCAGCACCTGATTTTATCACTATCGATTCAGGTGACGGTGGGACAGGCGCTGCCCCCATGCCGTTGATCGACAATACGGCCCTCACCATAAAGGAAGCGCTGCCGTTATGTGTTGATATGCTGGAAAAGCACGGCCTCAAGGGCCGCGTCCGCATTATCTGTGCGGGTAAGTTGATCACGCCTGCCGAGGTGGCGTGGGCATATTGCGCAGGTGCGGATTTCGTCAACACGGCGCGTGGCTTCATGTTTGCCCTTGGCTGCATCCAGTCCTTGAAGTGCAACAAAAATACCTGCCCGACCGGCATTACGACTCACGACCGCCATTTGCAGCGTGGACTGGACCCGGAAGACAAGGCCGTGCGTGTCATGAATTATGCAAACAAGATTCATTATGGTGCGTCATTGATTGCCCATGCTTGTGGTGTGCCGCATGTGCGTGCCCTGGAGCGCAAGCATGTCCGGCTGGTGCAAGCGGATGGCAAGTCTGTCCCGTTGAGCGTTATTTATCCACCAACCAGGCGAGGTAAAGCAGCATGAAGGGTTTGAAAGACAAGGTCGTTATCGTCACAGGTGGTGGAAGTGGCATCGGTCGGGCGATATGCCAGCGGTTTGCAGAAGAGGGTGCCAAGGTTGCCATCCTTGATGTCAATATAAAGAGTGCAGAAGAAACTGTTGCCATGATCGGCGACAGTGCGCGGGCTTTCGAATGTGATATTTCAGACCACGTTGCCGTTGAGGCGACTGTGGCCAAGGTCGAGGCAGATCTGGGTGACATCAATATTCTGGTCAATAATGCAGGCTGGGACGAGGCCAAGCCGTTTCTGGCAACGGACATTGCCTTGTGGAAGAAAATCATCGACATCAATCTTTATGGTCCGTTGAACCTGCATCATTCGGTCGTCTCACGCATGGCGCAACGAAGCGGTGGCAAGGTCATCAACATGGCGTCTGATGCTGGCCGTGTTGGTTCGTCGGGTGAAGCAGTTTATTCAGCATGCAAGGGCGGAATCATCGCGTTTTCCAAGACATTAGCGAGGGAACTGGCGCGCAAGAACATTCAGATCAACAGCGTTTGCCCAGGCCCGACTGATACGCCGCTATTTGCAGACTTTGCCGGAGAGGGCGAGCAGGGACAGAAGTTGCGTGAAGGCCTTGCCCGCGCTATCCCCATGAAAAGGTTGGGCGAGCCGGCAGACTATCCGGGCCTTGTATGCTTTCTGGCGTCAAGCGATTCTGACTATATTACCGGCCAGACAATTTCGGTATCTGGCGGTCTTACAATGCATGGATAAATCCCACTCGCCAGATTCGTGAATTGGGGGTATATAGAGAACATTATGCTTGGTCATCTCTCCATACGCGATATCGTTTTGATTGAAAAACTCGACCTCAATCTTGAGGAAGGGCTTGGTGTGCTGACGGGTGAAACCGGGGCTGGCAAGTCGATCCTGCTGGACTCGCTGGGGCTTGCCCTTGGTGCGCGTGGCGATGCGTCGCTGGTGCGGTCGGGTTGCGACAAGGGAAGCGTGACGGCCTCTTTTCATCCTCCAGCAGGTCATGCTGCCTATGATTTGTTGGCAAGTGCCGAGATCGATACGGACAATGACGGTATTGTCATCCGCCGCATACAGGGCGCTGATGGCAAGTCACGCGTGTTCATCAATGACCAACCGTCGAGTGTGAACCTTTTGCGCCAACTGGGTGGGCTTTTGGCTGAAATACACGGTCAACATGATGACCGGGCCTTGATGGACGTTTCATTCCATCGCACTGCACTGGATGCCTATGGCGAACTGGTCAGCCAGGTGCATGAGGTTGAAGTGGCCTGGAAGGCTTTGTCTGCGGCACGTGAGGCATATGATGCACATCAGGCACGACTTGATCGGGCTGAAACTGAACGTACCTTTATCGAGCATGCCCTCAAGGAGATGCATGAACTCGACCCGCAACCAGGTGAGGAAGCCTTACTTGCTGACAAGCGACAATTGATGATGAATGCCGAAGAGTTTGCATCTGTTGTCAATGAGGCCCAGAAGGCGGTGAATAATAATGACACGATTGCGTCCCTGAATACCGCCCTGCGCAAGCTTGAACGCCGCAGGGAGGCCGCGCAAGGCGCGCTGGACCCGCTTTGTGCAGCTCTTGAGCGCGCCGTCATAGAAATGAACGAGGCGCAAAACCAGCTTGATGCAGCAGCGCGTGAGTTTGTGCTCAACCCGGCCGAACTTGAAAGGGCAGAAGAGCGCCTGTTCGCGCTACGCGCACTTGCGCGTAAACACAAGGTGCAGGTGGACGATCTGGCCGACCTGATGGCGCGGTTTGAAGCCGACCTTCAATCCATTGACGATGGCGGCATGATGTTGGGCAAGCTGCGTCAAGCGCGCGATGACGCGCAATCTGCATACGACCACGTTGCGCGTAAGCTGTCTGATGCGCGCGCCAAGGCCGCGATCAGGCTGGATGAGGAGATTCTGACTGAGCTTGGTCCGTTGAGACTCGAAAAGGCGCGCTTTGAAACCCGCGTTGAAACGGATGCGAGCCGTGCTGCCTCCCACGGTATAGACCGCGTGGAGTTTCTGATTGCTGCAAACCCTGGCACGCCGTTGGCCCCTATCGTCAAGGCGGCTTCCGGGGGCGAGTTGTCGAGGTTTCTGTTGGCCTTGAAAGTTGTTCTGGCTGCGCGTGCTTCTGCACCCACACTTGTATTCGACGAAATTGATACGGGCGTTGGCGGGGCAGTGGCAGACGCGATTGGCCAGCGCTTGTCACGCATGTCGAAGGGCTTGCAGGTGTTGGCGGTCACTCACAGCCCGCAAGTTGCATCACGCGCAGATGCGCATTTGTTGATCTCCAAGATGGAGGAGACGGGCGATGCAGCGGGACGGCGCATGATCACTCGCGTGACACCTTTGTCCGGTGAAGGCCGGCGAGAGGAAATCGCACGTATGTTGTCTGGTGCCGAGGTCACTTCAGAAGCCCGCGCACAAGCGGACCGCCTGTTGCAGGCAACGGGATAAGTCATGACTGAAAACAGACCCAAATCCGGCCTCACGGAACTAGAGGCAGCGGCAGAGCTTGAGTGGTTGGCAGAGGAAATCAGACGCCATGACGAGGCATATTATCAAAACGATGAGCCTGCCATTTCAGATGCCGAATATGACAGTTTGCGCCAGCGAAATGACGCTCTTGAAGCTGAGTTTCCGGATCTCGTGCGCAGTAATTCTCCTTCGAAACGGGTAGGTGCTGCACCATCGGAAAAGTTCGGCAAGGTGCGCCATGCGGTGTCCATGCTGTCACTGGGCAATGCCTTTGCTGATGATGATGTCAGCGAGTTTGTCACTCGCATTCGCCGTTTTTTGAAACTCGACGATGACGAGCCGGTAGAGATCACTGCGGAGCCAAAGATCGACGGGCTTTCGATTTCACTTCGGTATGATAATGGCAAGCTGGTGCAGGCAGCCACACGAGGTGATGGCCAGGAAGGCGAAAACGTTACACGCAACTGCGAAACCATTGCTGATATTCCACGTTTTGTGCTTGCTGAGGATTTTCCAGAAGTATTCGAGGTTCGCGGCGAAATATATATGTCTCACAATGACTTCGCGGCTCTTAATGAGAAACAGAGTCAGGCCGGGGCCAAGGTTTTTGCCAATCCGCGCAACGCTGCGGCAGGGTCTTTGCGCCAACTAGATCCAGCGATTACCGCACAACGGCCCTTGCGCTTTTTTGCTTATGCCTGGGGGCAGGTGGAGCAGCTTCCAGCACATACTCAGCATGGTGTGCTGGACGCTTTCGCGCGTTGGGGATTTCCGGTTAATCCCCTGACCAAACTGTGTGCATCTGTCGAGGAATTGCTGGCTCACTATCGCAATATCGAAGAACAACGAGCGATCCTTGGGTACGATATTGATGGTGTGGTTTACAAGGTTAACCGGCTGGAATGGCAGGAACGCCTGGGTTTTGTATCGCGTTCACCGCGTTGGGCCATTGCGCACAAGTTTACCGCCGAGAAGGCGACGACCATTCTGGAAGGCATCGACATACAGGTTGGCCGCACAGGTGCACTTACCCCTGTTGCCAGGCTGAGGCCCGTCACGGTTGGTGGGGTTGTTGTGTCCAATGCAACACTGCACAACGAAGACGAGATTGCCCGCAAGGACATACGCATTGGGGATACTGTTATCATCCAGCGCGCCGGCGATGTTATTCCGCAAGTTCTTGCTCATGTGCCTGACAAACGCCTCGAAGGATCGGTTGACTATAGCTTTCCTGTGACGTGTCCTGCTTGCGGCTCGCATGCGGTGCGAGAGGTGAATGAGAAAACCGGCAAGATGGATGCTGTGCGTCGTTGCACAGGAGGGTTGATCTGTCCGGCCCAGCGTGTCGAACGGTTGAAGCATTTTGTTTCGCGAAACGCCTTTGACATTGAAGGTATGGGCGACAAGGTCATTCAGGAGTTTTATGATGATGGCCTCATTCAGTCCCCGCAGGACATATTCACCCTCAAGGAGCGGGATGAGCGCTCGTTCAAAAAGCTCAAGGATCGTGAAGGATGGGGCAAGTCGAGTGTCGACAATTTGTTTGCGGCCATTGATGAGCGTCGCAGGATCGGGTTTGACCGCTTCATGTTTGCGCTTGGTATTCGCCATGTTGGTGAAACCACGGCACGTACTCTGGCTCGCTCGTATGGAACACCAATCCAGCTTATTGAGGCCATGAACAATGCCAGGGATCATTCGTCTGACGCATACGCTGATCTTGTGAACATTGATGGCATAGGTGATGTTGTGGCACGCGCGGTCGCAGAGTTCTTTGCCGAGCCGCACAACCTGACCGTGGTGCAAGAACTGGCAAGCGAGCATCTTGATATCCAGCCGCTTGAAGCTGTTGCGACTGGCAGTCCTGTGTCAGGCAAAACCATCGTGTTCACAGGTTCGCTGGAACGCATGACACGGGATGAAGCCAAGGCCATGGCAGAGCGCCTTGGTGGAAAGGTCGCTGGTTCCGTGTCGAAAAAAACCGATCTTGTTGTTGCTGGTCCAGGTGCTGGCTCAAAATTGAAAAAAGCTGAAGAACTCGGTGTGGAAGTCATAACCGAGGATCAATGGTTTGAGCGGGTGCAGCCCTCGTGATGGCTTCAAGATTTCAGGATTTTTCAGCAGGTGCAGTAGCCATCTTGCCGATCATGGTGGCGGCTGTTCCCATAGCGGTTTTATTTGGCACTCTAGCTGTCGCCAAGGGCTTGTCTCCTCTTGAGGTCTGGCTCATGAGTGCCACGGTTTTTGCCGGCGCCTTGCAATTTGTTGCGATTGACCAATGGAGCAATCCGGCACCTGTTGGATTTCTGGCCTTTACCGCGCTGGTGGTGAACGTGCGCCATGTGTTGATGGGCGCAAGCCTGGGCCGGGCCCTGGGCCACTTCAGCCAGCCACAGAAATATGCCGGCATGTTCTTGCTGACTGATGAAAGTTGGGCTTTTGCTGAGCAGCGTGTCCGCAAAGGCGAACTCACTCCAGCCTATTATTTTGGACTAGGCGTCACATTGTGGCTGGTCTGGACAACGTCTTCTCTGGCAGGAGCGTTGATTGGCCAGTCATTGGGAGACCCTGCGGTTTATGGATTCAATTTCGCTTTTTCTGCTGTGTTCCTGTGTATCCTGACCGGGTTCTGGAGCAATTGGCGAACAGGTGCCGTGCTGGCAGCGAGCGGTATAGTCGCAGCTCTTACTTCTTTGGTTCTTGACGGTGCCTGGTTCATCATTATCGGCGCATTTGCCGGTATTGGCGTTGCTGCGATCCTGTACAAGCCGACTGATGACAACAGGGCGCACGAGAACAAGGTGGATAAGGTGTTGGTGTCATGAGCCTTGATCCAAACACGGTGCTTGCAATCATGGCGATGGCACTTGCGACTTATTTAACACGCGTTGCAGGGCTATGGTTGCTGCAATTGGCAAATGTTCGTGGGCGCGCTCGTGCAGCACTTGATGCGCTGCCGGCGGCTGTGCTGATGGCGGTCATTGCTCCGACCGTGCTTGCGACGGGTATTGCAGAAACCCTTGCCTCAATAATAACTGTTGCCGCTGCCATGAGGTTGCCGTTGCTGGCATCAGTTATAATTGGTGTTGTCAGCGTGGTGGTGTTGAGATTTGCTATCGGTTGATTGGTGCGCAAGCCTTTTTCAGCCAGTTGATGTCGTCGGCATCGAGCAAGCGCGGACCAATTTTCTTCAGCACCTCTGCGTGATAGTCGTTGAGCCAGTCAAGTTCAGCATCGGTCAGTATGGATGCATCCACCAGATTGGTGTCAATTGGTGCAAAAGTAAGGGTTTCAAACCACAACATATCCCGTTCACCACCTGTGACTGGTTTTGCCTCACGCACAACCAACAGGTTTTCAATGCGGATGCCGAATTTCCCCGCCTTGTAGTAACCGGGCTCATTCGACATGATCATGCCGGGCAATAGCTCTGTGCTGTCAGTTTTTGAAAACCTTTGCGGGCCTTCATGAACAGACAGGTAACTGCCGACACCGTGGCCGGTGCCGTGGTCAAAGTCGAGACCTGCCTCCCATAGGGAAACGCGCGCCAGGACGTCAAGATTGCCACCTGTTGTGCCTTTTGGAAAGCGCACTCTTGACAGGTTGATCATGCCTTTGAGCACGCGGGTAAAGCGGTCCTTCATTTCAGCGGTAGGTGTACCTGCAATGATTGTGCGAGTAATATCCGTTGTGCCGTCCACATATTGACCACCTGAATCGATAAGATAAATGCCATCTTTTTCAATTGGTAACTTGCTCGCTTCGCTGACTCTGTAATGGGGAATGGCGGCATGGGCTCCTGCACCAGAGATTGTGTCAAATGACAGATCCATCAATTCGCCTGTTTCAGTTCTCATTTGCTCAAGTTTTTTGGCCGCGATTATTTCATCCAGCTCGCCTGAGCTTGCATTGTCGTCAAGCCAACGCAAAAACCTCACCATGGGTACGCCATCACGCAAATGCGCTGCTCTTGCACCTTCTATTTCGGTTTTGTTTTTTGCGGCACGCGCCAGGGTGCAGGGACTATCGCCAAGGCTTATTCTTGCCGAAGCGTCTTCCAGAATTTGCCGTATGGCATCTGCGGTCCACGCAGGATCAAGTTCAACGGTCGCATTGTCTGAGCCAAACCTGGCCAGTGTATTCGCCATGGCTGCGGGTGGTTCAATGTTAACATTTGCCATTTGCAATGCTTGCTGTGCGTCTTCTGTAACCCGTGCGGTATCCGCAAATATCGTGGCTGATCCGTCATCCTTGATCAGGGCGTAAGCCAAAACTGCCGGAGTATGTGGAATATCAGAGCCACGCAGGTTGAATGCCCAGGCCACTGCATCAGTTTGGGTCAGTATACAGGCATTGACCTTTCTGGCGATGAGGCCAGAAGCTATCTGTTGAATTTTATCAGCAATCGGCATGCCGGCAAACTGCAAGGGTTGCTGTACAATAGGTTGTGATGGCTGCGGTGGGCGGTCTGTCCAAATGGCATCGATTGGGTTGGCGTCCAACGCCACCAATTGTGCACCTGCCGCCTCGCAGGCAGCCTTGTACTTTTTGGCATCGGCAATCGTTAAGAGCCAGGGATCAAAGCCGATGCGAGTGTCTTTCGTGACATTTTGGGATAGCCAGCGTTCCGGCTTGTTTTCAGCTATGTGTAGCGGCGAAATCAGATCAAGATCAACTTGCTCGCGCACTTGTAAGGTATAACGCCCGTCAACGAAGATCACTGCCTTGTCTTTCATGACAATGGCAAGTCCGGCAGAGCCAGAGAATCCTGTCAACCAGTTGAGCCTCTCCTCACTTTTGGGCACATATTCGCCCTGAAATCTGTCGGCGCGCGGAACGATAAAACCGTCAATACCAAGCTTGTCCATTTCCTGGCGCATCAAGGTAATGCGAGCGGCAACCATGTGGCGCTGGTTTGTGTCTTCAAAGTTCTGGAACATGGAGGGAGACACCTGTTTTGGAGTGTTGTGGAGAGGGTGGTTTTCAGTGACTGCTTTATGTTGCGACGCAATATTTACACTTTGCGACATTTGGCTTGATGCTTAACTTTGATGCAAGTGTACAGAAATGTCGCAGCCTTTGTCACTTGCTCAGAAGCGGAATGAATTACGGTAAAATCAGGGCAAGAAAAATCAATTTAAGTTATTGAAATTAATGTATAAATTTATAAATTAATGGCAAGTTAAAAGAGCCATGCGTTCCTTGCATATCAGAATTCTCATAACGTCTATGGCACAATCACATGCGCAAACCATATACAGCTTCATCGATTGTGCAGCGCAACAAAATACTTGCATTGCATGTTTAACAATAACGGTCGTCGGGCCTGTCTGATTGCCGTAACAAAATATCTGGAGACTGAAAATGGCTTACCAAACTACACACACTGGAACTGGTTTCAACACTGGCGAAGCTGTCAATATCAATGGCTATGTCAGCAATCTGATCACAATGGCTCGCATGTATTCCAACCGTCGCAAGGCTCAGAAGCGTCTTGAAAGCCTTGATGATCGTATGCTTGAAGATATCGGTTTGACACGCGCTGACATTCGCGCGCACGTCTGGGGTCGCTAAGCCCGACTTTAAGCACTTGCCAGATTTTTTGAGAGGGGTGGCTTACGCTATCCCTCTTTTTCTGTGGCTGAGAGTCAAGGTTGCCCATCCACCATCAATGTAGGTGTGCTCAATGAGCAATCCTTGCAGATCGTACCAGGGTCGAACCATCTGAATCTGATCCTGTCTGAGTCCGGACAAAATTAGTCGTCCGCGCACACTCAAGGCTGAAGCGAGTGATGGTGCGAGCATGACAAGCGGGCGAGCCAGAATATTGGCAAATATCAAATCGTAGGGCGCGGATGCAGCAATGACACGATGCTCCAGCCCTGCTGCCGTGACGCAGCGGACCAGGTTTGCTGTTCCGTTGATTTTTGCATTTTGCCGGGCCACAAGAACAGCCTCCGGGTCAATATCGCTGGCCATTGTAGGGATATGTAACAGTTTGCAGGCCGCTATTGCCAGAACGCCAGAGCCACAACCGACATCAAGGCAGTTGCGAGGGCTGGTGGTTTTCAAAACCCGTTGCAAGGCAATGAGGCAACCCTTGGTGGTGTTGTGATGGCCTGTGCCAAAAGCAAGGCCCGCATCTATCTCGATACCTGTTGTGCCTGGCGCACAGGAGCTGCGGTCATGAGCGCCATGTATAACAAGCTTTCCAGCGCGCACTGGCGCGAGACCTTCAAGGCTTTGGCGAACCCAATCCACATCTTCAATTGTTGTAATGCTAATCTCAACAGGAGCAAGTTCTGCGTGCTTTAATACTTCTGCAAGCTCATGGGGTTCAGGTTTGATCTGATAAATGGCTTCAACACGCCAAAGATCATGCAATTCGTCTGTTTCAACCATGGAGACAGCAACGGCCTCAGGCCAGGGACTGGCCTCCAGCACATCACTGACTGCATTTGCCTGTTCGCGCGGCAGTCCGCGTGTCGATGCCATGTGTTGATTGATCATTTTCTTAATTCCAGGGCCAGGGTGTCTACATATGCCAACAAGTTGTCCAGGTCATCAAGAGAGATGACTAAAGGCGCAACACCCAGTGGAAAATCCGGCACGGTTCTGAATTCCTGGATAATGACAAAGCCTGGATGAGGCCTGAGTGCATAAAAAGCTTCAAATTTTTGGCGCCAGTCCTGCGCTGTTGATTGAATCATTGCCTTGAATGAGGGGGAATTGCCGACGCCCATATTGTTTTCACCCGGAATCACGTGACAACGCCTGCAATGCTCTATCGCCACCTTTTTACCCATGGCGGCATCCTCTGCGAAAAGTGGTGTAGCCGCGGTGAGAAGGGTTGTTATTGCTATAAGAACGCGCATCATGATCGGCACAATAAGAAGCAAATGATTGAAGTCGAACATCACATTTTCGAACTTTTGCACATGTTGCCGCCAAATCGCCTTGAAGAGTCGTCAGGAATCATCTGATTGTGTGACTGAAACTTTCCGGGGAGATTGATTTAGTGTCTGTTTTGATACAGCTGGTGCGTATAATGATGGTTGCTGCTGTGGCGTTGTCAGTTGGTGTGACATCCAGCATGGCTGCCAGCACCGATGGTACGGTTTATGATCCGCAAATACTGAAACGTATCAAGTTCACCAGTGAGCAATTGCCAAAAGTAAAGCAGATCCTCAACAAGTCTGAAGAAGGTATTATTCGCGTTTTTGGGAAGTATCGCATTGATCCGCGTGCGAAACCTAATTTTGATCGTTTACGTGCGGCATCAAACGAGTTGCAGGCAATTGAATCATGGGAGAAGGGCCAGATGAAGCGTCTTCTCACCAAGGATCAGTTTGCGGATTATCTGGAAATTCAGCAAGCAACAACAGCCGCTGTCATCAAGGCAACACGGGACGATTGAGCCTTTATGGCTGTTTATTCGCCGGGCTCCGGGAACGGTTCATCATCCAGCGCCATGCGGAGTTTCAATTCCGTTGTTCCCATCAGTCTCAGGTCTGGCACGAAGTTTTCCTTACGCAGGTGTCGAACATCCTGTTTTGTCACAGGGCCGACAAACATCAGCCGATGCGATGGCGAATATCTTGCCAGCTTTGTACCGAACACTTTTTGCAACACATAAAACGTCAGATAATGGTTATCCACCACAGCATGTATTGGCTTTTCGGATCGGCGAACAATGTGAATCAGATCGAGGTCAAACAGCTTGTCATTGTTGACTGGTGAATGCCTTTCGGGCCCGTCTGAAAACACAAAATCATAGTCGCGATCGGGGATTGAGGTATATTGCACCCCCCGGAACAGTTTGTAGAAACCGTCAATCTTGGGTGAGTGGATAATTTCCACCACATGCTCAACATCCTTTGGTAGTGCCTTGAGCGCCGTTTCGGTCCAGCCTTCATGTTCTTCCATGGATGTGATGCGCCCAAGTGGTGCGCCTTCTGCGGCATTTTCAATGAGTGCTTGCGCCATGACAACGGTTGTGAAGCCTGTGCCAAATTCCAGAACTTCAAGCGGTTTGCGGGCTCGTACTTCCTGATAAAGCGTCAGATAATCTGACATTGAAGCACCGGTCACATTCGACACCTTGGCATACTCCGTGATGGCATTTGCAAAGGCAGGACGCGCCATCAAGGTTGCTTCAGCGCGGGCATTGCGACGGGCAACCAGTTTCTCAATCAACCAGGCGCGCGCGCGTGTGAGGGGAGGAAGGCCGGTGGTATCAATCGGAGGCAAAGGCATGGGTGTGGTTCGCTATCTGGTTATTGGAAAAGTTTTTTGAAACTCGGGCTGTGTTCTCGCACCATAAATTCTGTGCTTTGTCAAAGGAACATGGCGGGTTGACTTAGCGGTATTCATTTGGGTTCTATATGAGGGCCAACCGAGAACAACATAGCCTTATAAAGTTGAAAGGTATCCGACATGATCCGCAAAACAGTTTTCATGAGCATGGTCTTTGCAGCATCTTTTGCCTTATCCAATGCATATGACATTGGTTCGGCGCAGGCGCAACGCTTTGACTGTGCCCATGGTCCTGACACGTACCGAGTACGTGGTGTGGCCGACTGGGATGTTCTGAATATTCGCTCAGGCCCGAGTTCGAGGCGACGGATCGTTGGGGAGATCCCTCCTTATGGATCTGGTGTGCATTGTCTTGGACCGTGTCGTGGCAACTGGTGCCGTATTTCGTGGCGTGGCGTCATTGGCTGGGTGCACATGCGTCACCTGGGAGAATGACCATGAAGAGATGTGGGGTGTTGCTTGCTGGCGTGGCTGTGGTGATGTTGGCCGTTCCAGGTGGCGCACACGCTGATGATGCAGCGTGCGTGGCGCGGTTCAAGGAGCTGTTGGTTGAAGGCAATCCGGGTGATGGCCCGACGCGCAACCACGTCACCCAGACTTATGCCGGAAACACCACTGAAAACTATTTTCATTCGATGGGTTCCAACACCGGCGAAGGCGTCATGCAACCGTTGAAGAACATGGGTCCGATGTGGGTCATGTTTCGCGACCGCAAGATGTACACCTCCATGGATGAAGGCAAGAGCTGGAAGTTTGGCCGCGAACTTGATGCGGTTAGTGATCCGGCAGTAACCAGGGTCAAACTGGCAGAAGATGCCAAAACTGCCTCTGGTATTGCGTGTTCGGAAGAGGAATTTAATGGTGCTACCCATCAGACCGTGCAGGGAGAATATGTTTCGTCGCTGCTAAACGGAGGCTCCGTGTTCCACAAGTACTGGGTAAATACCGAGACTGGCTGGATCAGCAAGACAGAAACCCGCAGCACGGTTGCTGGTAATGAAAGCCTTGCTATTCAGGTGCTGGAGCCGGCTCCGGAGTTTGAATTTCCGAAGGTGGATTAAGTATAACAGATGACAAGCGCTAATGCGGATCCCAATCTGCATCTAACGATGAATCGCATTTTCGGAAAGCTGAGTGCGATTTGTCGAGCCGTGGCCCGACATGAAACTGCCAGACCCTAAGTGAGGGGGAATTGAATTTCGAGCTGCTGATGTGTATATTGTAGTAAATTCATACACATCGGAGAATGTTGCATGCGAACGAACATTAACATTGATGACGAGCTCATGGCCAAAGCCATGAAGGCGGCTGGCACCAAGACCAAGAAGGAAACGGTCGAGGAGGGGCTCAAGGCGCTGGTCAAGCGTGGCTCCCAGCGCAAGATCAAAGAGGCGTTTGGCAAGTTTCAGTGGGAAGGCAATCTTGACACCATGCGGACAGATTGAGCGTGGCGAACGTTCTGGTCGATAGTTCTGTCTGGATTGATTATCTCAATGGCCAATTTAAACCGCAGACATCGTTGCTGACTGCCGCGCTTGATCGAGATGAGGTGATCACTGGCGATCTTGTCCTCATGGAAATCGTTCAGGGTATGCGGACAGACATGCAGGTGCGCGGTGTGCTGGATTTGTTTGCTCCCGTTCCCTGTTACACACTCGGCGGTCGGGAAATGGCAATCTCTGCATCACAGAACTACAGGCTTTTGCGAAAGCGCGGTGTCACTGTGCGCAAGTCCATCGATGTTTTGATAGCTACATGGTGTATTGAGAATGATGTTGCTTTGCTGCACGCCGATCGCGACTTTGACGTGATGGAGACGCTGGGGCTCAAGGTTGTGGGGTGAGGCCCCCAGGATTGCCATCATTGTATTTCGATCTATTGCTCACCCTCTTGTCACAAAA
>JBAUGO010000227.1:0-5797 GCA_049679775.1 Anderseniella sp. | reverse complement strand
CTTGCGCCGCTCACTTATTGCAGAAGGCTCAATCTTTCAGTCAACTTCAGACTCAGAAGCCGTTGTTCAACTGGTCGCACGCTCGCGCCAGAAGCACCTTGTCGATCGCTTCATTGACGCGATCAAGGCGTTGGAGGGGGCTTACTCACTGGTCTGCCTCTCATCCAAGAAGATGATTGGTGCGCGTGATCCGCTGGGCATCCGCCCACTCGTTCTGGGTGAACTGAATGGTGCTTATATCCTGTCCAGCGAAACCTGTGCGCTTGACATTATCGGTGCAAAATTCATTCGTGAAATTGAAAACGGTGAAGTTGTCGTCATCACGCCGGAAGGCATACAGTCCATCAAGCCGTTCACGCCGCAAAAAGCGCGGCCCTGCATTTTTGAATACATCTACTTTTCGCGCCCGGACAGTATAGTCGGTGGTCGCTCCGTCTATCAGGTTCGCAAACAGATGGGCAGGCAACTTGCGGCTGAAGCCAATGCTGATGTTGATGTTGTCATACCTGTGCCAGACTCAGGTGTGCCAGCAGCGCTTGGTTTTGCCGAGGCGGCTCATGTGCCCTTTGAGCTTGGCATTATCCGTAATCATTATGTTGGCCGCACCTTCATTGAGCCTACACAGCATATTCGCGCACTGGGTGTTAAGCTCAAGCACAATGCAAATCGGGCCGTGGTTGAAGGCAAGCGCATCATGCTGGTGGACGATTCAATTGTGCGTGGAACGACCTCCGTCAAGATTGTACAGATGATGTATGAAGCAGGCGCACGCGAAGTACACATGGCGATCGCATCTCCACCCATCATGCATCCTGACTTCTACGGCATTGACACGCCAGAGCGCAAAGCCCTGCTCGCAGCAACCCACACTGTCGAGGAAATGTGCAAGTTTATCGGTGTCAACTCACTGACATTCCTGTCCGTGGATGGCATTTACAAGGCGGCTGGTTTTGACAAGCGCGATGACACCCAGCCGCAATTTACCGACCATTGCTTCACCGGTGATTATCCGACCGCACTCACCGACTATGATGAAGGGGTCAACCCGCATCAGCTGTCCCTGCTGGCCGAAGCAGGTTAGGGATTTCCATGAGCACTGAACTAACAGGCCGCATCGCGCTTGTGACGGGCGCCTCTCGCGGTATTGGCAGGGCCATTGCCTTGAAACTCGCACGCCATGGCGCACACATCATCGCAACAGCACGTACAGTTGGCGGGCTGGAAGAGCTTGACGACCAGATCAAGTCGGCAGGTGGTTCTGCAACTCTGGTGCCGCTGGACATCAAGGACTTTGAGGGCATTGACCGCCTGGGCACACCCATTGCCGAGCGCTGGGGCAAGCTTGACATCCTTGTGGGCAATGCCGGTATCCTTGGCTCGCTCACACCCTTGCAACACCTGAAACCGGGCACCTGGGACGACCTGATGAACGTGAACGTGACGGCCAATTATCGGTTGATCCGCTCGCTTGAACCGTTATTGCGCCAGTCAGATGCAGGACGCGCGGTTTTTGTAACCTCAGGTCTCGCACATAAGGTACGCGCCTATTGGGGCGGATATGCAGTCAGCAAGGCAGCCCTAGAAATGCTGGTTAAGACCTGGGCAGCGGAGCTTGATACAACAAGCACCAGAGTGAACCTGCTCAATCCCGGCCCCATCGCAACCCGCATGAGGCGACAGGCCATGCCGGGAGAAGATCAATCAACCTTGCCAAGCCCGGAACAGCTGGCTGAGGCCATACTCACGCTTTGTTTGCCCGAATTGGACAGCAATGGCAAAGTGTTTGACTTCAAGGATGGCGGTCTCGAACAACGGACATAACTCAATGAGCACAGCACGGATCCTGGCCGAAGCGAGAGTGACAGGCCGCAAACTTTCGACCTATCCAGGTGATGCACCCGCAACACAAGCTGATGCATTCAAGCTGCAGTGCGAGGCAGCGCGCCTGACGGGATGGCAACAGATCGGCTGGAAAATCGGCTGCACCAGCAAGATGGCTCAGGACATGTTGCGCACATCAAGCCCCTTCCCCGGCCCCATGTATCTTGAGCGCAGCTATGCAAATGACTCGAATGTTCCCATGAGTGAGCAGGCCATCAGACTGATTGAACCTGAGATCGCCTTTACCATGGCGAAGGACTTGCCCGCCCGCCACAAAGCGTACAGCGTCGATGAAGTGCTTGACGCAGCTGCTTCAGTGCACTTGTCGCTTGAACTGGTAAACCGGCGCCTGCCCGGCGGGCTGGAAGACGGAAATATGTGGAACATCGCGGATGGCGGATGCAATGATGCCTTTGTGCTTGGACCTGCAAATGACCTGCTATCGCCAAAAGATTACGCTGGCCTTGAACTGATTGTTTCCAAAAATGACAAACCGGAAACCACGGGCATTGCCAGCAATGCGCTTGGTGGACCTGACATTGCTCTCACCTGGCTTGCCAATTACCTCAGTGCGCATGGCTCGATGCTTGCTGCGGGCCAGGTTGTCACCACAGGCGTGGTGACGGGTCTGGTTTATGTTGTACCCGGCGATGAAATCATCAGCACCTGCTCACGCCTTGGCGAGGTCAGTGCGCGTTATGTGGCCAATGCCTGATTGCTTATCGATGCTTCTTTGCCTTGCTGGCATACGGGTTTTTACCTTCGCGCAAATTGATGCGGATAGGGATGCCCCACATATCAAAATCTTCGCGTAAGCCATTGATCAGATAGCGATTATAGCTTTCCGGCATATTGTCGGCATTGGAACAGAATACCACAAATGTGGGTGGTCTCGCGTTGACTTGCGTAATATAGCGCAACCGGATACGGCGACCGCCAGGTGCTGGTGGGGGATGGCGCTGGGTTTGTGCTTCCAGCCAGCCGTTCAGCTTGTTGGTGGCGATGCGCTTGTTCCACAGTTTGTAGGTTTCCATGACAGCAGGCATCAGCTTGTGAACGCCGCGACCTGACAATCCTGAAAACGTGACAACCGCAATGCCGGTTACCTGCGGCAGCAGGCGCGTCACCTCAAGTTCAATGTCACGGCGCAATGCGTCCTTGTCCTCGACCAGGTCCCACTTGTTGATGGCAAGCACCATGGCCCTGCCCTCGCGCGCCATCAGTGATGCAAGTTGCAGGTCCTGCTTTTCCAGTGGTTGCGTGGCATCAATCAACAGCACGACAACCTCGGCAAACTTGATAGCCCGCAAGCCATCAGATACCGACATCTTTTCCAGCTTGTCGTTGATGCGGGCCTTCTTGCGCATACCAGCAGTGTCCCACAGCTTGATACGCTGCCCGTTCCACTCCCAGTCAAGGCCGATGGCATCTCGTGTAATTCCGGCTTCCGGTCCGGTCAGCATGCGCTCTTCACCCACCAGCCGGTTGATCAAGGTGGACTTGCCGGCATTCGGGCGACCTACAATCGCCAGCCGCAAGGGTCGATCCGGCTCTAGCCCGTCGTCCAGGCTCTCATCATCCGGGTCAAACTCGATGACATCATCAAATTCTTCGCCTTCACTTTCGCCTTCATCAAACTCATCAAATTCATCGACCACAGGTCCATGCAATCGGAACGCCTCTTCCAGTGCATCGTGAAGATCGCCAAGGCCTTCGCCGTGTTCGGCTGATATGGCAACGGGTTCGCCAAGCCCCAGCGAATAGCTTTCCAGCCTTCCACTTTCGCCCTTGCCGCCTTCGGATTTGTTGGCGGCCAGGATAACCGGTTTACCGGTCCTGCGAACGAGTTCGGCAAAATGCTTGTCCGAGGGGGTAACGCCTGCGCGCCCATCAAACAGGAACAGGCAAACATCGGCTGCTGCAATGGCTTGTCTGGACTGATCTGTCATGCGGCGCGCCAAAGTGTCAGGACCGGCATCTTCAAGACCAGCCGTATCCACAATCATGAACCTGAGAGCACCAAGGCGTGCTTCTCCTTCGCGCCGATCACGGGTTACGCCCGGTCTATCATCAACCAGTGCAAGACGCTTGCCTGTCAGACGATTGAACAATGTCGATTTGCCAACATTGGGCCTGCCAACAATCGCCAGCGTGGGAAGTCTTTTGGCCGTTGCCATTTGCGTGGCCATGGAGCTGGTATCCTAGTTGGAGGAGGCAGGTAACTGCGATTGCAGGCTGGCCGATATGATTGTGGCGCGTGCACGCAATCCCGCTGGTGTTGCCACATCCCCAAGGATCAGGTTGACCTGCTCATCAGCCAGCTTGGCACTGCCGGCGCGAATATGGGCAAGCGCCATGATTTCCCGTGCCGCATGACGCCAGGATGAAGCCGCTGTTTCCAGACCGCTCAAACGTGTCATCAGATCTGCCGCCGGAGCCGTATCAACCAGCAAATAAGCTGCGCGCACCCGCGCCAGATCGCGCAAGGGCTTGTCTACTGTCGTATCGGCTGCGACCTGGTCATAAAGCGCAACCGCTTCAGCGTTCTTTTTATCCTGACCAAGGCGAGCTGCTTGCGATAGTTGGGCAAGGATTGAATAGCCTTTATGTTTTGACTTGGTAATCTGGTCAAACGCGGTATCGGCTTCTGCCAGCTTTCCAGCCTGGCTCAGCGCAATGGCGTTGTACCATTCCATGCCAGCCTTTTCGGCGAGTTGAGCTTGCCAGTATTGCCAGGCCTTGTACCCGCCAACCGACAGGACGATAGCGACACAGCCAGCCATGATCAGGTTGCCATATCTGCTCCAGATTTGATTAGCCTTGTCGCGGCGAACCTCTTCGTCCACCTCGCGAAACAATCCATCATCACTCATGTTTCATTCCAAATTCAAATTCGATTGCCATTACCGCACTGGGTAAAGCACGCCAATGACGCGATCAAGGCAAATAGCACTTCCTGCATGACTTTAACATTGTCCCATCCAGTCAGGATGTAACAGATATCCACGTCATCATGCCAGCCGCCTGATGTTCCAGCATGTGGCAATGAAGCATCCACTTGCCCGGATTATCTGCAATGAAGGCAACCCGCACCTTGCTGTTGGCTGTCATGACAAGTGTGTCGTGCCAGTCCTGATGCTCAGCCGGCTTGCCATCCACTTCCAGCAGTTTTACATGATAGCCATGAAGATGCATGGCATGTGGCCAGCCGGATTTGTTGACCATGTCGATCACGACGGTATCGCCGACCTTGGCCTCGAAAAACGGTTCTTCGGTCATGCTTGCCACGCCGTTGAATGCCCAGGCCATGCCGTTTTGCACAAGCTCGCGCATGTCCATCTTGCGGCCACGCAAGGTAGCGCTTTCCATGCCACCATGTACGCCGCCTTCCATGACGAGTTCTTTCGCAACAATTCCTGATATATCGATTGCTTCCGGCAACCCGTTGCCTGGCAGCGGATCAATGGGGCCTGTGTCGGTTGCTCCTTCCGCGCCTGTGCGCGTGATATAAGCGACTTCAAGCGGTTCATCAGCAGCGTTCACATGGGCAATGACAATTGGTTCTGAGCTGCGGCGAACAATCACGTCTACCCGACCACCAGGACCAAGCTGCAATGGTTTTGTGCCCGCATCACGCGGCATGGCCAAGGGTTGGCCATCCACTGCAATGATAACGGGTTCCGCGCCTTTCATCTGAATGTTCATGATGCGCGCATTGGCACAATTGATCAGTCGCAGACGCAAGCGTCTTGCCGCTGGTGCCTCCAATTTGGGCCGCGACTGGCCGTTGACGGTAAACCAGTTGCCCATTCGACCGCCATGTGCCGCAATGCGAATGTCCCCAAAAGTGTCCGTGTTCAGTGTGCCGTCATCATTGATGAGCCAGTCATCCAGCACCAGCACCATGTCCTCGGTG
>JBAUGO010000226.1:0-2274 GCA_049679775.1 Anderseniella sp. | reverse complement strand
ATAGAGCGCTATCGTCAAGGCGCACGATGCAGCAAGCGCTGGCCAAAAGCCCACACCTGCGCGCAGCAGCATGGGCAGCACCAGAAACATCGGCATGGACGGCAACACAAACCAGAAGGTTGCCTGTGCATGATCTGCAATACGCACCACATCACGAGTATCATTCCACAGCCAGACAATGGCCAAAAGCGACACCAGCGGCAGCGAGACAATCAACGCACCAAACGCCGGGGCGCGACGTGATACTTCTGACACAACCGCGATGATAATGCCTGACAACAGGGCCTTGATGATGAGATATGTCATGGTGTGTTTGTTCTACCCGCTATGCCGTAAAACCTCCATACCATTCAGATAATACGGTTCTAAGCATTTTACAGGCGTGACAATACAATCTGATTGGCTACACTGCACAAAAATCCGCTTATTCGGGGAGGCCTTGAAAACGGCATGCTGTCATCTGACCATCTTAAAATACTTGAGTTACCGCGGGTCTATCTGGTGCGGATGGCGGTCTTCAGTATCCTGATTTGCATTGCAGCGGCGGTGCTGTTTCCAGGTATTCAATCTGCGTTTATGTCAAACCCCGGTCTAAATGGCCTGATAGTACTGGTTCTGCTGCTGGGCATTGCCTATACGTTTCGTATGGTGTTCAGGTTGTGGCCGGAAGTGAACTGGGTCAACAATTTCCGCATCGCTGACCCTGGTCTTGAAATCCCCTACTCTCCGCGACTGCTCGCTCCGATGGCGGCACAATTGCGCGATCGCGAAGGTTTGACAATTCTGTCGCCCATTACGCTTCGTTCCTTGCTGGACTCGCTGGCATCACGCCTTGATGAAGCCCGCGACATCTCGCGCTACATGATCGGGTTGCTGATCTTTCTTGGTCTGCTCGGCACATTCTGGGGTTTGCTGCAAACAGTTGCCGCAGTAGGTGACACGATCAAATCGCTGAATATATCCACTGCCCAGTCAGGCACCGTATTTGAAGAGCTCAAGGCTGGTCTTGAAGCCCCGCTGGCTGGCATGGGAACATCGTTTTCATCATCCTTGTTTGGCCTGGCAGGCTCACTTGTGCTGGGCTTTCTGGAACTGCAGGCAAGTCAGGCACAAAACCGATTTTACAATGACCTTGAAGACTGGCTGGCAACCCTAACGGACATTGATGCTGGTGAATATGCCAGCGCTATTGATCTGCCCCCTCACGTGCAGGCTGAAATGTCGACTTTGCGATCTGGCATCGACCGCATGAACCGCACACTGGACACTGCCTTGCGATCGGGCGATGGCAGTCAGCAAAACGCCCAGTCCATGGAGCAGCTCGCCACCGCCGTACATGGTCTGGTCAACCAGATGCGTGAAGAGCAGAAGGTTGTGCGCCAGTGGGCGCAACAACAATCCGAACAGAACGCAGAAATCAAGCGCATGCTGGCGCGCATCGGTGGTGGCTCAACGCCACCCGGCGGTAGAGGTTAAAAGATGGCCGGCATGGCAAGAGGCAGACGCAGGCGCGAAGACGGCTCAGCTTTCATCTGGCCAGGCTTTGTTGACGCCATGGCGCAATTGTTGCTGGTTATCACGTTTTTGCTATCCGTATTCATGATCACCCAGTTCCTTCAGGCGCGTGAAATTTCCGGTCAGGACAATGCCTTGTCGCGACTGCGATCGGAAATAGCCGAATTGACCGAACTGCTTGCCCTGGAAAAATCCTCCAAGACCGAGCTTGAAACAACCTTGTCCGGGTTAACCGATGACCTGCGGGCTGCTCGCGATCAGACCAGCCAGCTACAAGGCATCGTTGATACTTTCAACGCAGAAGGCAACCAGAAAGGCACTCAATTATCGGCCCTGCAACAGCAAGTCGAGGGCGAAAGGAAGGTGTCATCCGAAGCCCTTGCCCGCATCGAATTGCTCAACCAGCAAATCGCGGCACTGCGTCGCCAGATCGGAGTGCTGAACGATGCGCTGGATGCGGCCGAGCGACAGGATCAGGAAAGCCGTTCACAAATTGTGGATCTGGGCCGCAGACTGAATGTTGCGCTGGCACAACGCGTGCAGGAATTGAACAAGTTCCGCTCAGAGTTCTTTGGCCGCCTGAGACGTATTCTGGCCAACCGGGATGATATTCGTGTGGTCGGTGACCGCTTTGTCTTCCAGTCAGAGGTGTTGTTTGCAAAAGGTGCAGCAAGCCTGTCGTCCACAGGGCAGGAGGAAATTGCCAAGCTGGCGGTTGCCATGCAGCAACTTGTTGACGAAATCCCCCAGGACCTGAAC
>JBAUGO010000225.1:0-7174 GCA_049679775.1 Anderseniella sp. | reverse complement strand
GCCTTCAAGGCTGCGTGTGACCTCGTGTTTGAAGGCCGCAAGCAACCGTCAGGATATACCGAGCCGATCCTGCATGCCCGTCGTATTGAGCTGAAGGCCGCGCAATGAAAATAGGCTTTGTGGGGCTGGGCGCCATGGGATTGCCCATGGCGATCAACCTGGTCAAGGCAGGGTATGAAGTTGCGGGCTTTGATTTCAATGTCGAGGCATTGAGACAATTAGGCGAAGCTGGTGGCACGATTGCCGCCAGTGCAGCAGAGGCAGCGCATGAGGCAGCTTTTCTGATCCTGATGGTTGTCAATGGTGATCAGGCGGATGATGTGCTGTTTGGCTCCGGTGAAGCCGTTTCTGCCTTGTCTGCAGGAGCTTGTGTCATTGCATCGTGCACTCAACCACCGCAACAGGCCAGGACGCTCGGTCAGAAGCTGGAACAATATCAAATGACACTTGTTGATGCTCCTGTTTCAGGCGGTGTCAATGGGGCGCAATCAGGCGCGCTGACAATCATGGCATCATGCCCGGCACATGTGTTCGAAAGAGCGCGGGCGGTGCTGGATGTTGTCGGCAAGAATGTATTTCACGTAGGTGAGGAAATCGGCGCTGGCTCCACTGCCAAACTGATCAACCAACTGCTGTGCGGTGTTCATATCGCGGCAGCGGCAGAAGCCCTGCAATTGGCAGAAGCTGCAGGTGTCGATCCGAAATCGGTTTTTGATATCGTATCCGTGTCAGCGGCCTCAAGCTGGATGCTGAATGATCGCGGGCCCCGCATGCTGGAGGACACGCCGGAAGTGCGTTCAGCGGTTGATATATTCGTCAAGGATCTCTCCATCGTGCTTGATCATGGCCGAGTAGCACGTCATGGCTTGCCACTTTCGGCGGTGGCACATCAGATGTTTCTTGCTGCATCGGGTGCAGGACATGGCAAGAAGGATGACAGCCAGGTCATTCGTGCCTACAGATCGCTCAACCAGAAACCCGACCAAAACTAGAGGCACTTTAGCGCAGGTTTGCCGATTTGCCTGTGCAAGGCACAGGAGAACCCCTATGTTGCGCACATTCGGTTAAAGTACTTGGTGAGGTTGTTCATTGCGGTCAGTGAAGATCAGTTCAGTTGCGGACTACGCTGCAACCAGCGCTGCGGGATGGCAGCAGGTGCCTACGGAAAATGTCGAGATGGTGCAGGCGCCCATTGAAATGCAACCAAACGGCTTTATCCAGGCAAATTGGAGCGATCGACCTTATGGTCTGCTTAAAAGCCTGGAGGCACAATCGGTACATGATGGTTCACATATTGCGATACGCTTGCGCTGGGCATCAGAAAAACCAGAGACAGGCGGGCGCGAAGGCTTTCCCGATGCGGCAGCCATTGCGTTTCCTGTGCGCGGGGAGCCCGCGTTGTGGTCCATGGGCAACGAGGATGAGCCTGTCCAGTTTATTCAATGGCAAGCGTTGAAGAACAAGGTGCGAAGTGTCGTTGCCTGGGGCATTGGCTCCTCTGTGCCCGGTACGGATGTGTCTGAAAGTGTCACCGCAGGGTGGTCACAGGGTTTTTGGACACTTGTAATGTTGCGCACCCTTGCAGGTGGCGCAGAAGCAGCTACTCTTGTCCCTGGACAGCAAACACAGATCGGCTTTGCAATCTGGAACGGATCCAACGAGGAACGCGCTGGCCTCAAGGCCGTTTCCACCGATTGGGTCGTACTCGATATAGACGCTTGAAGGAGCACCAAAACCAATGAGCAACCGCCAGGTCGCCATGGTCATTGACCTAAACAAATGCATCGGCTGTCAGACATGTACGGTTGCCTGCAAAACCAACTGGACCTCAGGCGAGGGCCAGGAGGGCATGTGGTTCAATCAGGTCTATACTGCGCCTGGTCACGGCACGCCGAAAGACTGGGAAAAGATGGGGGGCGGCTTCAAGAACGGGGAACCGCAAAAAGGCATTCGCCCGAAACAAGCCGACTTTGGTGAAGGCTTTGAACTCAACTACAAGGAAGCGCTGTTTTCAGGTGTCGGCAATGAGGTGTTGAAGCCCATAGGCGATGAACCGGAATGGGGTATGAACTGGGACGAGGACGTGGGTGCGGGCGATTATCCCAACTCCTATTTTTTCTATATCCCGCGGATTTGCAATCACTGCACGAAGCCTGCCTGCATGGAAGCGTGCCCACGTGGCGCCATATACAAGCGTGAAGAAGACGGCATTGTCATCATCAATGAAGATCATTGCCGGGGATTGCGGTTTTGCCAATCGGCATGTCCTTACAAGGAAATATACTACAACCACGTCACAGGACATTCGCAAAAATGCGTTTTCTGCTTGCCCCGGGTGGAGCAAGGCGTTGCAACGGCGTGTTCGCGTCAATGCCCTGGTCGCGTCAGGTTTCTCGGTTTCATGGATGACAAGGAAGGTCCCATCTACAAGCTTGTGCACGAGCACAAGGTGGCGTTGCCATTGCATCCTGAATACGAGACAGAGCCAAACGTGTTTTACATCCCGCCGCTCTCACCAGAAAAATTTGATGATGACGGCAACCCTACCGGTGAAGACCGCATACCGATTGAATATCTTGAGAGCTTGTTCGGGCCGGAAGTTGGTGGTGCACTGGAGCGGATCAAGCAGGGCCGTGCCGATAAACAGGCCGGCAAACCGTCTGATCTTATGGACACGCTGATCTCGAAGAATTTTCTTGATCTGTTCGGACCGTTCACCAACCACCCCCGCGAGATTGAACGCATTGCCACAGAGCTGGAGCGTGAACCCATCATAACGCCGCCTTCAATCGAGATTGCCTATCGCGGACCGGGAGGGTCAAATCAGGAATGAATGCGCCAGGTCTGACACGACGCAATTTTCTCAAAGCCGGAGCAGCGCTGACTGCCTCTCTGGTCTTGCCTGATTTTGTCACAAATAGCGGCCAGTCCCTTGCGGCACTCGCTGGATCCAGGCCGCCAGACTACAAGAAAATTGTCGACATTTACCGCAACAAGTGGACCTGGGACAAAACTGTCCGTGGAACCCATCTGATCAATTGCTGGTATCAGGCCCATTGTGCCTTTGATGTCTATGTGCGCGACGGCATTGTGTTTCGTGAAGAGCAGGCTGCCGACTACCCGCAATTGAATAAGGACGTGCCGGACATGAATCCGCGCGGCTGCCAGAAGGGGTGTTCTTTCTCCAAGCGCATGTATGAAGAATCACGCATACGCTATCCATTGAAACAATCCGGTGAGCGCGGCTCTGGTGACTGGCAGCGGGTTAGCTGGGATGAAGCGCTGGACGATATCGCTGATCGTTTTATCAATGTTGTGGTGGAGGAAGGTACCGACCGTGTTATCTGGGACATGGGGCCTGACATCAATGTTGGAGCATCCAATGCCGGGCAGGCGCGATTTGCCCAGCTGACACACTCCATTTCGCTGGATTCAAATTCGTCAAATGGCGATGGCCATCGCGGTGCTTACGAGACCTTCGGCAACATTTACATGGAACGCTCGATAGAAGACTATTTCTACTCGGACGTGATCCTGATCTGGGGTGCAAACCCTATTGTTACCTCCATTCCGAACGCACACTTCTTTACCGAGGCGCGCTATAACGGAACGCAGATCGTGTGCATAGCGCCAGACTATTCACCCTCTGCCATAAAGGCTGACTTATGGGTTCCATTGGCCCCGGGCACAGACGCCGCCCTGGCCCTTGCAGTTGCGCGAGAGATCATGTTTGGCGGGCATGTAGACGAGACATTCGTTGCCGAGCAGACTGACCTGCCCTTACTGGTGCGCACTGACACGGGTAAATTCCTCACCGAAAAAGACGCCAAAGGTGGTCGAACAGATCGCTACATAATCCTGGACAAGACACGTGGCGCAACGAGTGCGCCGGCGAAGTCTCTCAAGCTGGGCAGCATTGAACCCGTGCTTGATGTCACTGGCGAGATTGATGCTATTGGTGGCCGCAAAATTGCCGTGCGTTCAGTATACTCGCTGCTTAAGGAACGGCTTGATCCCTATACAGTTGAAGCAGTTTCAAAAATGACCGGAACATCGGTCAAGGTGATCGAGAAATTCATCAAACTCTGCATTAACGCCAAAGCCCTGTCGAATGTGTCAGGCAGCTCAATGAACAAGTATTTCCATGGCAACCTGACAGAACGTGCCATGATCCTGATCTGGGCTTTGCAAGGTCAGATGGGCAAGCCGGGATCAGGGTATTCTGCCTTTGCGTTTCTGGCAAATGATGGCTGGGAAGATTATGTGTCAGGTTTCCGCAATGGCGACCGAATGAAGTTTGGTGTCGATATCGGCCTTGACCTTCTGAGTGACCTTGCTGCCGGGGACACAGCTGAGATGTTCTTCAAGAAGCTCGGCAACAATTCGTTCAAGGACATTGGAGGCAATTTGCCGATCTGGACTTCGGCTGCCTTGTTCTGGCAAGTGCATGGCGGGGTCATGGAACTTGCTGAAAAGGCTGATGATTGGGTGCCGGGCCTGAAAAAGCCGGTGCGCGAGGCTGTGGCTGAATCACTTAAAAACAACTGGCTGCCCTTGCAACCTCCCGCAGGAACCGATCCGCGCATCATGTTCCATTTCTGCTCAAACCCGTTGCGCTCTGTGCGCGGTTCGCAAAAGCTGACGGAAGTCTTGTGGCCAAAGCTGGACCTGTCTGTGTGTATTGACTTCCGGATGTCGTCAACGGCGATGATGTCAGACTATATCCTGCCAGCTGCGGCGTGGTATGAAACAACAGACCATAAATGGGTCACGCCTCTGGTGCCGTTCAATCATGTGACCAACAAGGCGGTGGAACCGCTTGGTGAAGCAAAACCTGATTTCTGGATTTTCACCATGCTGACAAAACACATCCAGAAGCGTGCCCGTGAACGCGGCATCGCTATGATTCTGTCTCATCTGGGCAAGGAAATTCATCTCGACCAACTTTATGACGACATGACCATGGATGGTCGTTTCACGGAGGACGATAGCGAAAAGGCAGCAGGTGCCATTATCGACGCGTCGAGCAATCTGAGCCACGTCTCATGGGAAGAGCAAAAAGAAAAGGGCTATGCACGCTATAACTCGATCGGCATTTCACCGCTCGCGATTGGTAATGCCGGCAAGCTGGAGGAAGGTAAAGCCTTCATACCGCTGACCTATCACATTCATGACAAGCTGCCGTACCCCACCCAGACGAAGCGCATTCAGTTCTATCTCGATCATGATCTCTATCTTGAACATGATGAGCACTTGCCCACCTACAAGCAGCCACCAAAGATGGGTGGTGATTACCCGCTCATGATGACCGGTGGTCATGCGCGCTGGTCGATACATGGCGTCTGGCGGGACAACCGCCTGATGAATCGGCTTAACCGTGGTCAACCCTATATCATGATCGGCATCAAGGACGCAGCCGATCGCGGCATAAATGATGGTGACTGGGTACGCTGTTATAATGACGTAGGTGAATTTGAAGTGCGTGTGAAGGTAACCCATGCCATGCGACCAGGTCAGGTCTTCATGTATCACGCCTGGGAGAATTATCAGTTCGGCGACAAGGGTAGCCCGCGAGAAGTGTCGCCCTCCCCGATCAACCCGGTCGAACTTGCTGGCGATCATCCGCATTTACAGGTTGGCATGCTGGAAGGCCAACCCAACAGCTTTGATCGAGACACCCGTATCGAAATGGTCCGAATATCAGGCCCGCGCACGGCTTCTGCCTCTGAAAAATCCCATGCAAGCTCAGGAGCGTAGTGCTGTCTATGCAGGGTTCGCAGCAGCGTTCCGGTCAGCTGATGGTGGTAAAGATCTGCTGGATGAAGCCCTCGTGCCGCTTGCATCTGATGACGGCTCTAAATCCTTCGTCGAGGCGTTTGACCCGTCCGTATCAAAGGCTGCTGTGTCGCTTCATGCGTCTTCCCATCTGGAGCGCGAACAGACCGACCTTTATCAGGAATTGATCCGCTGGTATTCGCACTTCGGCTTGAAGCGACGCGATGGTGGCGAGTTGCCGGACCATTTATCGGTAATGCTCGAGTTCATGCAGTTTCTGTGTGCGCAGGAAAGTGCCAATCAGACTGACCATATCGCTGTTGCTGGCATCCATGCTGCCCAGCGCGACTTCATCACACGTCACCTTTTGCCACTGGTTGAAACGGTGGTGGAAAAATCAACGACCAAAGAGCCGCGTTATCGTGAGCTGCCGCGCGCCCTTGGGGCGTTCCTGCTGGATGAGATAACCCACCTCACCTGATCTCATACCCCCACTCCAGCGCGAGTTCGCAAATACCGAGCCAGAACCCTTCCGCAAAGGACCGCCCCACGTTCAGTTCAAAACTGTCAGGGCCAGTGCACGCAATCAGTACGCCGACGTGGCCAATCTGGGTTGGCGTGCACATACCAGGTTTGAAGGAAGCAGGTCTCAGGTCAACAGGGGTGCCCTTGGCCAGAACGTCACGGGTACGTGGCCCAGACATACGCATGACAACGCGACCATGCGACTGGTCCGTGATCATGGCAAGCTTGCCAAGCTTTTCTTCGAGCCTGGTAGCAAGCGTACCGATTTGTCCCGATGAGGATACGGCCATCCACTGATCAGGTGCATTTGAATGAAGGCTGATGCCACGAGCAGAGGACGAACGCCCCATGTCTGGCGCCGTGATACCGAATCCGGTTTTCAACGCATTTGCAACTGCGCGCGCACTGGACCTGGCTGCGATGATTGTGGTCACTTCGCACGGATGAACCAGCGCCAGTACGATGCCGGGGCCTTCTGGCAATGAACGTCCAAACCGGCCTTGAATCACAACATCTTCCAGCGGGGATACGGGGATCATCACATCAGCCATGAGCTTTCTCCTGAGCTGGATCAAAGAATACTGGATTGCACACCTCGGCCTCGATTTCGACCTTGCGCAAACCATCCCACAAGACAATGCGTTCGCCGTGCCGCTTGCGGCCATGTTTCAGCATGGCTAGACCGATCCAGCTGTCCAGCATTGGCGACCACGCCACTGACGTGACAAACCCCTGGTCCGCCTTCAAGCTGGGACTTGCACCGGGGTTCAGCATATGACTGCCAGCGCGAAAACGCGTTGCAGGATTTAAGGGCTTCACGCCTACAAGCTCTTCACGTTCTGGATCATTCAACCCTTCGCGCTCAGACATCATG
>JBAUGO010000224.1:0-1513 GCA_049679775.1 Anderseniella sp. | reverse complement strand
CATTCAGTGACATGGCATGGCTGCGGATCATTCCGGTTGGCTTATGAGGAAGACGAACTGGACTGGCTGCGCCAGACCTTGTCGGTGGGCCGATCTCTCGGGTTCAACATTGAGCTGGTAAAACCGGACTTCATTGCCAAGCTGCACCCGTTCTACAATCTCGATGGCGTCATTGGCGCGCTATACACCCCTGACGACGGCCATGTTGACCCATCCGGCGTGACACAGGCGCTTGCCACAGGTGCGCGCAAACTGGGCGCAAAGATCATCCGCCATTGCCGTGCAACCGACATCAAGCAACTACCATCAGGAGAGTGGAAAGTCTCAACCGAGCATGGCGACATCGTGTGTGAGCATGTGGTCAATGCAGGCGGCACCTATGCGCGGCAAATGGGTGAATGGTCCGGCCTGCAACTCCCCATGACCTCGATGACCCATCATTATCTGGTCACTGATACCGTGCCGGAGTTTTTGGAGTTGGAGAAAGAACTGCCCGTCATCCGCGATGACAAGCTGGTGTCGGGCTATATCCGCATGGAGCAGAAGTCCGGCCTGATCGGCATTTATGAAAAGGCCAATCCCAACACGGTTTGGGAAGATCACTGCCCATGGGAAGCAGAAAACGAACTATTTGAGGCGGACTATGACCGCATCATGCCCTGGCTTGAAAACGCCATGGGCCGCATGCCGATCTTTGCCGAGCTTGGTATCAAGCGCGAAGTGCACGGCGCGATTTCGCATCCGCCGGACGGCAACCCGTTGATCGGCCCCGCTCCGGGCGTGCGCAACTACTGGTGCGCGTGCGGCACCCAGATCGGCATTGGCTGGGGGCCGGGCCTGACGCGTGAGCTTGCCCGCTGGATGGTGCATGGCGCGAGCGACATCAACATGCGCGAGTATGATCCGCGCCGCTTTGGCGATTATGCAAATCCTGCCTGGCAAGTGATCAAGGCGAAGGAAGACTATTGCCTGCGCCATGAAATCCCTTTTCCACATTTCAATCGGCTGGCGGGCCGCCCGGTTAAACCGTCACCGCTTTATGAACGTCTGAAAGCCAAAGGCGCTGTCTATGAGGAAGTCTATGGCCACGAGCGCCCGCGCTGGTTTGCCCGCAATGGATTGGAGCGCCGCGACTACTATTCCTTTGCAAGGCCAAAGTGGTTTGACATGGTCGCCTTTGAAACCAAGGCAGTGCGTGAACGTGCCGGCATTATGGATATCTCCGCCTTCTCCAAGGTCGAAGTTGCAGGCCGCGACGCCTATGCGTTCCTGAACAAGCTGACACCCAACAAACTGCCGCAAAAAACAGGCGGCATTTGCCTGACGCATCTTTTGAACAGGCGTGGCCGCATTGAGATTGAAGTGACTGTTGTGCGTCTGGCTCAAGATCGGTTTTACCTTGTGTGCGCAGCGTTTTTTGAACAGCGCCTGCTGGACCATCTGGCTGCCCATCAAACCGGTGAGGCAATCGAGGTGATCAAACGATCTGACACGTGGGCTGCCCTGTCGATCA
>JBAUGO010000223.1:0-4818 GCA_049679775.1 Anderseniella sp. | reverse complement strand
GTCTGACGATGCGACAAATAATTAGCGTCGCGTCCAGTCGCGCAAAAGTCGGAAAGCGGACATTTGTGCGTTGTAACTAAACGGCGACTTCGTCCGCTGAGCTGCCATTGCACCGGTTTTGACGAACGCCCGCTTCCGACAGGAATGCGCCCCCAAGGTTGCAACCTATTTACAGGCCCCACCCAATCTAAGCTTTCAGTTCAGCAAGTTCACGCCGGAACGGCAAGGCGTCTGCGATGTCCGGCTCATCCAGTTCACGGGCATACCGGTGACCGGCATATGTGGCCCAGGCAATCGGCCCCGGTTGCTCCGCATCACCCAGAACCTTGATCGACTTCACACCATGGTCAGCCCATTCATTGCGGCGATCCTTCAATGCCTGCCATAAATCGTCATTGGACGTTCGGCAGGTCACCAGCACCACAGCATCGCAAGCCACAGAACGCTGCCTGCCCGTATATGTACACGCATACGTCACATCTGCTGCATTGATCGAGGTGACAGCCTGGTTGAGAACAATCTCTACACCCATCTGCGCCAAACGCCTGTGGATTGTTGCCTGTTCCAGCGTGTTGCTGGTCCATTCAGACACAAATGCTGCTGGCGTGACGAGAGTTACAGTCGAGCCCTTTTGCACCAGCAATTCTGCCAAAACGCCACCCATGTAATAATGGTCATCATCGAACAGCACGACATGACCACCTCCTGGCAGATTTCCGGCCATCAAGTCATCGGGTGTAAAAACCGGCATGTCCTGACTGATCGGCATTGGCACAACATGATGGCGGGCAACACCATCCGCGCGCCAGGTTGACCCTGTTGTCAGGGCAACATGGTCAAAACCAAACTCCAGTATCTCCTCAACACCCAGTTCACTGGCCAGGTAAATCTCGACATTGCCCATCTGGCTCAACTGATACTGGCGGTAGTCTTTCACCCTGCCCCAGGCAGACAACCCTGGCAGCCTGCTTTCAAGGTTCACCCGCCCGCCAATTTCAGTGCCTGCTTCTGCTACGGCTACATCATAGCCTCGCATCGCAAGTGCACGCGCAGCTTCCAGTCCTGCCGGACCTGCCCCCACCACCAGCACGCTGTTTGAGTGACCTTTCGGGTTCATCTTTTCAGGATGCCAGCCCTTTCGCCATTCTTCCATGAATGTCGGGTTTTGTGTGCATCTGGAAATCGACATGGTCATGTCGCCGGTAATGCACATGTTACATCCTATGCATTCGCGAATATCCTCGATGCGGCCTTCCTCGATTTTGCTCGGCAGGAAAGGATCGGCAATGGAGGGTCTTGCACACCCGATCAGATCAAGAATGCCGGAGCGAACCTGCTTCACCATCACATCAGGCGAGGTGAACCTGCCAACACCGACCACGGGTTTTGATGTCAGTGACTTGATGCCCATGACGAGATCTTGCTGGGCAGCTTCGGGCTTGAAACGCGATGGCCCAGAACAATCTTCCCATGCGCCGTGAGCCAGGTCCCACAGGTCCGGCATGTCCTTGTGCATTTCGATAAAGTCACGCACCTCAGAGTTGGCAAATCCCAGATCACCGATCATCTCATCCAGTGACAAGCGCAAGGTAATGCCCATGCTGTCGCCGATAGTATTGTGCGCGTCCTCGATAACCTCGCGCACAAATCGCGATCGGTTTTCAAGACTGCCGCCATATTCATCGCTGCGATGGTTGGTGGCGGTAGACAGGAAATGCTGGAATATTCCAAAACCATGGGCGCCATAAAGGCACACAAGATCGAAGCCTGCCGTACGTGAGCGCTTGAACGCGTTAACGAACCAGCGCCTTAAATTTTTTATGTCCTGCTTGTCCATGGCGCGGGCAGATACCGGATCATTGGTGAATGTCCTGATCGGCATGGCGGTGGGGGCAAGCGGCACTTCGCGGGTATAAAGATTAGGTCCATTGATGCCGGAATACGCCAGTTGAATGCCAGCCAGCGCGCCAAACTCCTTCATTCGTTCCGACATTTTAGCCAGCATGGGAATGTCGTCGTCATCCCATAATCGCAGTTCGATAAAGGGGGTGATTTCCGAGGTGTGGTGCATTTCGCATTGCTCGGTAAAAATCACGCCCCAGCCACCTTGCGCCTTGATTGAGCGCATTTCAGCCACCGCTGATGGGTCGCGGTATCCACCACCATTACAATGCGGCACCTGATAGAACCTGTTCTTTGCGGTAACAGGTCCGATCTTGACGGGTTCAAACAGGATATCGTAGCGCGGGTCTCTGGTCATTGCTCAAATCTGCCTTGTAAAATTTTTATTGGGCGGCTGGTGACATGCCCGGAATATTGTCTTTCGTGATGACCTTGCGACAATGGTCTTCAAATACCGTCAGGAGACGCGGCTTGGCAGCGCTGGCCAGCGTCATGAAGCCAATGCGCGTTGGCCTCAAGTGCTCGGCCAGCTTGATGACCTTGAGCTTACGACCATCCATGGCAACAAGATTTTTGGGTCGTGAATTGAGAATGGTAAAGCCATAATCATTGGCAACCATTGTGCGGATAATATCCTGGTTCCGGGACTTGGCCACCACGTTCGGCTTCAGGCCCACCCCTTCAAAAAGCGACAGGAAATATTGCGCACTGTAGGGCAGATCAAGCAGAACCATCGGATGATCTGCCAGTTCCTTCAAGGATATTTCATCACGCCTCGCCAAGGGTGATTTTGCTGACACGAGCACTTGCGGACCCAGTTCTGCCAATGGCTCAAACACCATCTCGTCAGTCGCAGCGAGATCATAGGAAAGCGCGATGTCAATCTCGACCTGCGACAGACTTCGCAACAGCTCCTCATGGCTTCCTTCGAGAATGTCTATGTGCACGCGCGGGTGTGTCTGCATGAACAGCTTGCACAATTCAGGTGCCATGACAGGGGCCAGGGTTATCATGCAGCCGACCGTCAAGCGTCCGGTCAGTTCATTTTGCAGCTCATTGGCAACATCATACAGGCTCTCTCCCTGGCGCAGAAGCAAGCGTGCTTCGCGCATCATGCGTTTACCAGCCGAGGTCAGGGCAAGTCCTTGAGCGTGGTGGCGCACGAACAATTGCAAATCAAGCTCACGCTCAAGATGTGATATGGCGGATGAAATGGAGGGTTGTGAAATATTGATACGCTCGGAGGCAAGCTTGATACTGCCCACTTCGGCCGCAGCAACAAAATATTCCAGATGCTTGAATGTGAATCTCATCAAGTGTCCATTTGGCAATTGTGCCAGGCCAAGGCAATCAGACCTCGTCCAGGCCAAACATTTTTATGCAATGAAAGAGAAAAGTTTCCGCGACCTTGTTCAGTTTGGCATTCCGGCGTTGTGACAGGACAAGATGACTATTGGCGACATTGTCACTCAGTGGCCGCGTTACCAGCGCCTTGCCATCATAGCTCATCGACGAGGCAGGCTTGGTGGCCAGCAGGCTATACCCCAAACCGTGCGCGACCATGCCGCGCACCATCTCGATGGTCTTGCTGCGCAATGCCACATGCGGTGTACCGATGCCATTGAACAGAGACAGAAAGTAATCGCGGCTCGGTGGCGCATCAAGCAGCACCATCGGCTTTTCAAGCAGGTCTGACAGCGCAATGATTTCCTTTTGCGCCAGCTTATCACCTGCTGCAAGCAGGACATAAGGTGCCAATTCGGAAATACTCAGCGATGATATTTCATTGCCAAGGTCAAGGTCATACACAAAGGCAAAATCAATCGTCCCGTCGCGCAAAAGCTCAAGCAAATGACGTTGATCACCCTCATGTAGATCAATCTCCACAGGGCCCACCTCATCGTGCAATCGACGGATGACGGCTGGCAGCAGGTAAGGTCCGAATGTGTGCAAAACACCGATCTTGAGTACATCAAGTGGTGCTGTGACGGGTCTTGGTTGGGTGATCTTGACGGGCGATCCATAAGCACGATTTGAGAAGATCAACGGGTTGCCACCTGATGCAACGAATATCTCCTGCACCTCGCCGACAAATACATGATGGGTACCAACGCGTTCGCTGCTCTTCACTTTGCAGTCAAATGCAGCCAGCGGATCAATCACGCGCATGGCGCCGGTGGTCATTGGTTGCCAGCTGGCACAGGAGAATTTATCGCCATCGCTGGTTTTCAACCGTCCCGCAAACGTGTCTGAAATATAGCTTTGATCGTCCCTGAGCACATTCGTGCAAAAGCAGCCATTATCGATGATGGTTTGCGCAGCAGCAGCCTTGTGGTGCACACACACCAGCATGGTCGGTGCATCACCGTCTGCCGAAACAGATGCCATCGCCGATACAGTTACGCCCGCGCGCCCGGCTTTGCCATCGGTTGTGACCACATTGACGGTAGCCGCTGCACAGCTCATGCCTTGCAGAAATTGCGCCCGCAAGTCACCCTCGAACCGATCCTGTGTGTTCACTTTATAATCACTCGGCAGCTTGCTTGGCGGGTTTGTTGTCATTGAACCATTGCTGTACCGCGCCATCTCCATTGCGTGGCTTGATATCTTTCATCACCTTGTCAGAAAGGCCTGCGCCATTCTTAACGAAGTTCAATGGCACATCCCAGTCAAAATTGCGATACACAGCTCCCGATTGGGCAAATGGTGCCGACTGGGCAAACAGCTGGAATGTCAAACGGTGGCCCGCATAGTCGGAATTCAACAGGTCACGCGCATAGGCCAGAAGCTTGCGGCGGTCTTCAGCCACCCAGTTTTCATTGATGGAATAATATTTCTCCATCCAGGGCTTTGTTTCCGGCGCATCAAATGTTGCTGCGTTCGGTGTGACGCATATCTGCCCACCACACAGTTCAC
>JBAUGO010000222.1:0-3938 GCA_049679775.1 Anderseniella sp. | reverse complement strand
TGCGGGGTTTTCTTGGTGGTGATTTTTGTCATTTTCGGCCCAAAGCTGCCGTTCGATATTTCTAAAGCAGTTTTCCCAAAGCCGACATTAGGGATTTGTCACTGAAGAACCTTGACTATTGGTTATTCGGGTAATGTCGCTAATAGATCGTTGAATTTTCGTTTTTACTTCCGACTTCATCGCACCAAATGAATTACGTGACTAAGGAAATCTTAGAATTGAATTGCGATATAGAGCATCAAAAATTAGTTTTTACTATATCCTGATGTTGTTGCCCGTTGTTTGAGTTCAACTGAAATCCTGAATCTGGATAAATTGTGAGTGTCTGTTGCTCCTATCGATTGTACCAAAAAATTGCCTGCCTTTTCACCAATTGTCTTTGCCGGAATTCTTACCGTTGTTAAGGACGGAAACATGTCACCCGAGCCTGCAAAATCTCCAATGCCGATGATGGAAAGCTGTTCGGGAATAGAGATTCCCAATTCCATTGCAGCAGAAACAACCCCATGGGCAATAATGTCATTTCCGCAAATCAAAGCGGTCGGATTTTTCCCCGAACCCAGCATTTCAAGGGCTACTGCTCTTGCTGCGGCGATGCTGTAAAGCGATTCCGTCTGCCAGGCTTTGGGAACTGAAATTTTGGCTCTTTCTAATGAACAGCAAACACCTGCAAGCCGGTTTCTTGCGCGATCATTGTCGTTCGTAGGTGGAAATACATAGCCAATCTTCTTGTGCCCCAAAGCTATTAGATGGTCAGCGGCCATGCTTCCAGCATCAAAATTATCAGAACCTACGCAGGAGATTTTGGAATCCGGATCAAAGTTCCACATGGAAACTGTTGGAATATTCTGGGAATCAAGCAGATTGTAAGTGTCATCGCTGTGATCAAGGCCAATAAGAGCAACCCCATCAACACGATGCTCCAACAACTTTCGAAGTAAATTATACTCGCTCTTCAAATTGTAGTCATGGGTCGCCAGAAGCAACGCAAAACCATGGGCAGAGACAGTATCATTGAATGATTGCACCAGTTCGGCAAAGATCGAATAGTTGATTGTCGGGACAATCAATCCGAGTGTTGCGCTACGCCTGCCGTGCATGACCTGTGCAGCACGGTTGCGTATGTATCCGGTTTTTCTGATCGCATTTTCCACCCTTTTTCGTGTCGCCGGGTTCACCAATTCGGGATGATTTATCGATCTTGAAACAGTTGCAGCAGATACCCGCGCAGCTTTTGCAACAGCAATAATATCGACCTTATACGATTGATTTTTCATGCTATTTTCTTCATTTTCGGCGAATTTATGAAAACGTTTGCAATACTATTTTCATAACTTAATATCAATTGCCAGTCCAATGAAACAGGAAGGCACTATGGCTGTGCAGACTGAATCGGCGAATGCCAATAATTCTGAGGTTGATCAGCTGATTAAGCGTGCTCGGTCTGCCCAGGCCAATTATGAAGCTGGCGCAAGTCAGGAGCGCTATGATCGTGCGGCACTTGCAGCAGCCTGGGCCATTATGGAGCCAGAACGCAACAAGGCATTGGCGGAATTGGCCGTTAAGGTCACCGGACTTGGCAATGTTCCAGACAAGATTATCAAAAATCATCGCAAAACGCTGGGCCTGATGCGTGACATCAAAAATGTTCAAACTTTCGGAACATTGTCAGATGATCCCGCAACTGGAATTACAACAATTGCCAGACCTCTTGGCGTGATAGGTGCTGTTGTCCCTTCAACGAACCCGGCCGCTACCCCTGCCAACAACATTATCAATGCATTGAAATGCGGCAATGCAATTATTGTTTCGCCATCTCCGAAGGGTGTTGCCTGTTGCGAATTGCTGCTCACTTACATACACGCCGAATTTGACAAGATAGGCGAGGACAAGAACCTTGTTCAAATGATACCGCCTCCCGGTACCAAAGCGGACACCCAGCGTTTGCTCGAACTGGCTGATCTTGCCGTTGTCACCGGCAGTCAGGACAATGTCAGGCGAGCTTATTCCAGTGGAACGCCGGCTGTTGGCGTCGGTGCTGGCAATGTAACGGTGATTGTCGATGAAACGGCTGATTTGACGGCAGCAGCCAAGAAGATAACGGCCTCAAAAACATTCGATAATGCGACTTCATGCTCCTCTGAAAATTCGATTGTGGTCGTTGAGGCGGTATTTGATGATTTCCTGAAGGAACTTGCCAAGGAAGGAGGTGCCTATCTGCCATCCAGTGCCGCTCATGCCATTATTGAGCGCCTATGGCCGGACGGTCATTTAAATCGCGAGGTTATCGCGCAAGATGCTGATGTCATGATTGAAAAACTGGGGCTTTCCGGCAAAGTCCCAAAGGATACAAAGTTTGTGGCCGTGGAAACCGACGGGATCGGTGCAAGACATCCTTTGTCTGGCGAAAAACTTAGCCGTGTCGCAGCACTGTTCAGAGCCAGGAACTATGACCATGCAGTCGACATCACCCGCCAGATATTGAACTATCAAGGTGCGGGCCATTCGCTCGGCATTCACACCACCAATGCAGAACGCCCTGTTTTGTTAGGTAAATCATTGCCAACATGCCGGGTTATCGTCAATCAGGCCCATACATTTGCAACCGGTGGCAGTTTTGAAAATGGAATGCCGTTTTCACTTTCCATGGGATGTGGAAGCTGGGGCGGTAACTCAATTGACGACAATCTGCATTGGCGCCATTTCATGCAGAGCACAAAAATCATCCGCCCAATTCCAGCCCAAGAGCCTGCCCTTAAGGACATTTTCAGCGACTATTGGGCAAAGGCAGGCCGATGAACGCAACTGGAATTCACCCGCCTGAAGGTACGGTTAGAAGTTGGCTCGATAGTCGCGCCAGGGAAAATGGTTCTGAAACGAGCCATGTGTTTCCCGATGAAGCCGATCTTACATGGGCGGAATTGCGCCATGAAGCCGAAGAGATTGCCTACCAATTGGCTGGATTGGGTGTTTCCAAGGGTGAAAGCGTTGCCTTGATGATGCCGAATTCGCGTCAGGGTATTTTGTGTTTATTTGGCGCTTTGTATGGCGGCTTTCGCACTGCGGTAATCAATTTGGTCGCCGGTACCGAAGCGATCTCTTATGCGCTGTCCCATTCAGAAGCAAAATTTGTGTTTCTTGGAGAAGGCCAAAGTCCACTGCTCGACAACGTCAGGGCAATGGGCAGTTTTTCCGCGATTCCCATCCCTGTGGGAAAGCAAATTCAATGGCCACGGACGGGAGCCAAAGGCGCCCTGGAGGGGCTGAGCCCGGATGACCATGCGATTTTGATGTACACATCAGGTACAACGGGTAGGCCCAAAGGTGTTGTGCACTCTCATGCGAGCCTGTTGGCAGGAGGGTGGACATCAGCGACGGCCCATGAATTGACGTCTTCAGACCGCGCAATGTGTGTTTTACCGATCTATCACATCAATGGGCTTTGCGTGACCATCATGGCGCCACTTGTCTCAGGCGGGTCTGTGATTGTGTGTGAAAAATTCTCCGCTAGCCGATTTTGGTCAATCTGCAAGGAGTTTGAAGCGACATGGTTTTCAGTGGTTCCAACCATCATCTCGCATCTGCTGCATGGAGACCATAATCCAGATGAGCATACCATTGCGAAAATCCGTTTTGGCCGATCTGCTTCGTCTGCCTTGGCTGTAGAAACCCAGATTGCTTTTGAAACACGGTTTGGTATTCCGATCGTCGAAACAATGGGCCTCACAGAAACCGCGGCACAGATTTTGTCAAATCCCCTGCCTCCTGGTTTGCGAAAAATAGGATCACCCGGCAAGGCCTATGGAAATGATGTGGCAATCCTTGGGCCAGATCTTTCTCCACTGCCGATTGATATCGAAGGTGAAATCGCAGTACGCGGCCCTAATGTTATGCACGGGTATTTCAAAAACAGGGAAGCGACTGTCGCAGCACTTACC
>JBAUGO010000221.1:0-2693 GCA_049679775.1 Anderseniella sp. | reverse complement strand
GCGTCGCTTATCGCCAAAGCCATGGCGGCAGCGGAAGGTGACAGCATTAAAGTGGCTCCGATTGTTGCAACCGGCAAGATCGGTGCACGGAACCGTCCGCAGCAAAAAGACGCCGATCTTCATGGCGTCGCAACAGCCTGATTAGCAAAGGAGACAAGATCATGCCGAACACGTCGAAATACAGCAATGCCAATCGGCCTGTGTATTTCGTGGGCTCGGGCATCATTGCAATTGTCGTGATGGTCGGTCTGGCACGTTTGTCAGGCTTTGATCCATCACAAAACGTCGACGTCACGGTCGTTGAAAGCCGTGATATCCTGTTCACAGACACAGCCAATGGCGGTGTTCGTGTTGTTGACGGAACGACTGGCGGCCAGCTCAGTGAGTTGGCACCGGTCACCAACGGATTTCTGAGGGCGACATTAAGAGGACTGGCACAAAACCGCATAACAAACGGTTTTGGCCCGGATGTTCCCTTCAGGGTCACACGGACATCTTCAGGAATGATCCGTTTAACCGACCTGGCAACTGGACGCACCATCGCGCTCGACGCGTTTGGCCAGACAAATGCCCAGGTTTTCGCAAGGCTATTAAGCACGGGAGCAAACTAGTCATGATACCAACTACTCAAACACAAGGAACTGGCAATCAACGTCAATTTGACATTGGTTGCACAATAGAAGTCGAACACACTTTTGAAAGCCTCCATGCTCATGTCGAACTGGACGGTGGCATCGGAATGGAACCTGGTGACACCATCAAGGTGCATGGCGATCCGATCATCGTGCCATACGGCGAGAAACAAGTTTTTCGCCGCACCGCAACCGTGAAGCGTGCCGGTTCGATTGAACGGGCCTGGACCAAGGCTACTGGCGATCTGGAATTCATGGAACTGCTGGAATTCAGCTTTTCTTCAGGGAGTGAGTTATGACAATAGAAAACCTTTCAATTGCACCTGCCGATACACAACATATGGCAGAAGAAACAACCGTACTCAGCCCGCGGTTTTACACCACAGACTTCGAAGCGCTCGACAAGATGGATGTGTCATCAGTGCGCGAAGAATGGGATGTGTTGATCAACGAAATGAAGGACGATCCGAACAAGGGCCACTTCAAACGCACGGATGAATGGAAAAATATCGACCTGTCAGATCTTCCTGACGGACTGCGCATTGAACTGGTGGATTTTCTGGTCAGTTCGCTGACTGCAGAATTTTCCGGTTGTATCCTGTACAAGGAGATGCGCAAGCGCGGCACCAATCCGGACATCTGCGAATTGTTCGGCCTGATGAGCCGCGATGAGGCCCGCCATGCAGGTTTCATCAATGATGCCCTGAAAGACTTCAATATTGGCGTCAATCTGGGCTTCCTGACCAAAGCCAAGAAGTACACCTACTTCCGCCCCAAATTCATCTTCTACGCAACATACCTTTCAGAAAAAATCGGCTATGCCCGCTACATAACCATTTTCCGGCAGTTTGAACGTCATCCCGAATTACGCTTCCATCCAATTTTCAAATGGTTTGAAAAATGGTGCAATGACGAGTTTCGGCACGGAGAAGCGTTTGCCTTGCTGATGCGTGCCAATCCGGATCTGCTGAAGGGGCGCAACAAGTACTGGATCCGTTTCTTCCTGGTGGCTGTCTTTGCGACCATGTACCTGCGCGATCATGCCCGGCCAGAATTCCACAAGGCACTCGGCATGGACATAGACGACTATGACTTCAAGGTTTTCCGCATCACATCGGAAATCTCCGAACAGGTATTCCCCATCACCCTTGATCTCGACAACCCTGCTTTCCGGGCCGGCCTGAAGCGTCTGCTGGAGGTCAACAAGGCCATGTCGAAGGCTCAGAAACAAGGTGGCATCATGGGTAACATCAAGCGGGCAGGCCTGGCAACGCTGGCCGCATCAGCATTTGTCCGGCTCTACTTCGTGCCGGTCAAGAGTAACTCGATACCCGATACCAGCCGACTACAACCGGCCTATTAGAGCGAGGATGATTCAATGCAGGCCTTTCTCTGGCCATTTCTGTTCACTGTATTCACCTGGTGGTTTACCACCGGGGTGATTATTTATCTGGACGGATTGTCGAGAAGGACATTCAAGTGGACAATCGCCAGCATGACCATATTGCTGGCGGTGGCCTTGTTTGGCATTGCGGAAGTTGCACAACTGACCACTGTATCAGCGGCATATCTGGGCTTCGCATTCGGGTTGATTGCCTGGGGCTGGCAAGAAGTCACTTTCCTTACGGGCGCCATAACAGGACCGCGCAAGGAACCCTGCCCGGCAGATGCCACTGGTTTGAAGCGCGTTAAATATGCAATCGCCGCAATACTATGGCATGAACTGGCAACGCTGGCCGTTGGCGGTGTGGTCCTCTTCATGAGTTGGGACCAACCAAACCAGATAGCTCTTTGGACCTATGTCATTTTGTGGATCATGCGCCAAAGCGCAAAGCTCAACGTGTTCCTGGGCGCGGTCAACTTATCTGAAGAATTTTTGCCGGAACATATGCGGTATTTGGGCAGCTATTTCCGCCATCGGCCAATGAACGGATTATTTCCGTTTTCAATTACTTTCTCCACGCTTGCGGCGGCAGCCCTGGCTCATATTGCACTGGCAGCTGAACTCGGTGGTTTCACCCAGACAGGCTTCACCCTGCTCACCACCTTGCTCGCACTGGC
>JBAUGO010000220.1:0-4329 GCA_049679775.1 Anderseniella sp. | reverse complement strand
CAGGTAGACTTGAGACAGGAACGGTCTTTACAATAATGCCCAGTCGTTCACCCAGTCTGTTCTTCAGGTAAGTGTTTATCTCGTCAGACGCTACCTGTTTTCCTTCAAAGAAGGCATCGGCTGCATCTTCGAGTTGGGCGAAGTGATTTTTATGCTTTCGGAACATGTCATGCACAATGGCTTCTGGTGTAGCTACCAGCATTTCTTCACTGTCTATGACGCCTTCGCCAGATACGTTGCGCGAAGACATCAATCGATCAGTCAGCTTTCGATAGTTGTTGTAAAGGGTCACAACGGAGAGTGATAATGTCGGGCTATGATCAAGTGCTGCTCGAAGCTCCTGAAGGTCAGGGCGCACTGTATCAAACATTGGGTCCTGGAATATGCTTCGCAAGTCGGCCAATTTTCCGGGTGTGTCATCCTCAATCAGATCACGCCAGTCAACGCCATAAACCTGCGAAATGCGCATCAGCACCTGTACAGACAGGCTGCGCTGGTTGTTTTCCAGCAAATTGACATACGACGTGCTCAGACCCAGTGCCGTGGCCATTGAAGATTGGGTGATGCCGCGCTCAGTACGCAATTGGCGGAGTTTCGGCCCCAGAAAGGTCTTACCTGATTTCATGGTGCATTCGGTTTTGTTATACCTATAAATTTACATTATTACATTTATGAATTTTGTAAATCACAAAGTTAACACATCAACCCGGATTGACTCGTTGATTTGACCGTATGCGCATACACCCAATGCAAGGCAAGCGACTCGATAACAAACAGCTTTCCATTTCTGGAGGAAATACGAGATGAATAACGGTCATACACATTTGTTCATTCCTGGGCCAACCAATATACCTGACAGCGTTCGTCGGGCCATGAATGTGCCAATGGAAGATATGCGTGCACCAGATTTTGGCAATCTGACCAAACCATTGTTTGCTGGCCTCAAGCGTGTCTTTCAGATGAGGCAGGGCAGGGTATTTATGTTTCCTGGTTCCGGCACAGGTTCATGGGAAAGCGCAATCACCAATACCTTGAATACTGGTGACAAGGTTCTGATGTCCCGTTTTGGTCAGTTCAGTCACCTGTGGGTCGACATGGCAGAACGTCTTGGCCTTGATGTCCATTGCATTGAAGTCGAATGGGGCAAGGGCGTCCCCGTCTCCGAGTATGCCAAGGTACTTGAGGCAGACAAGTCTCATTCAATCCGTGCGGTATTTGTCACGCAAAACGAAACGGCTACAGGTGTGACTTCCGATGTTGCGGCTGTTCGCGCTGCACTGGACGCCTGCAATCACCCTGCCATGCTCTATGTTGACGGCGTAAGCTCGATAGGCTCGATTGATTTTCGGTTTGAAGAGTGGAAGGTCGATCTGGCAGTGGCTGGCTCTCAAAAAGGTTTCATGCTTCCTGCCGGCCTGTCCATGCTCGCCGTGAGTGAGAAGGCGCTTGAAGCTGCCAAAACATCCTCGATGCCCAGATGTTATTTCTCGTTTGAGGACATGCTGAAATTCAATGACGACGGTTATTTTCCATATACCCCGCCAACACAGCTCTTCCACGGTTTGCGCCAGTCACTCGCGCTCATTGAAGAAGAGGGATTGCAGAATGTCTTTGCCCGTCACACTCGTCTGGCTGAAGGTGTTCGTCGCGGTGTCCAGGCCTGGGCCGGATGCAATTTGTGCGCAACCGGACCGGAATGGTATTCCGATACAGTGTCTGCCATTGTTGTTCCTGAAAATATTGATGCACGTGATGTCATCAAGCATGGCTATGAAAAATATCGTACCAGCTTCGGTTCAGGCTTGAGCAAGGTAATGGGCAAGGTATTCCGCATTGGACATCTGGGAGACCTGAACGAAGTCATGTGTCTTTCAGCACTTGCTTCTGCAGAAATGGCTCTGCGTGATGCAGGCGCCAAAATTGAGCTGGGCTCTGGTGTTGCAGCTGCACAAGACTGGTACATAAAGAGCAATGCATCGCCGGTATCCATCGCTGCCGAGTAGAACCAGGAAAAGATAACTTTTCTCTGCCTTTTCGCAGAAACAGACAATAAGCGAACCGATCTCAATAATAATGGGTCGGTTCGTTTTTTGTGTTTTAAGAGGCTGGTCTTTGCTATTCACTTTTCCTTGTTCGGTTTGGGTTCCTCGGGTGGTGGTTGATGCAAAAAGATGCGCTGGTATTTGACTATGTGATTGTTGGGGCAGGGTCGGCAGGTTGCGTATTGGCAGGCAATCTGAGCGCGTCCGGCAAGCACAGTGTATTGCTGCTTGAAGCCGGACCTGATGTAAACAATTTCTGGATCAAGACGCCGCTTGGTTATGGCCACTCCATGCAAAATTCCGTAGTGAACTGGATGTATTCATCCGCGCCGGAACCCACCCTTGATGGACGTACACTGGCAGTACCCAGAGGCCGGATTGTGGGTGGTTCAAGCGCGATCAACGCCATGGTCTATATGCGCGGAACCAAGGCTGACTATGATGAATGGGAACAGATGGGTAATCCTGACTGGTCCTGGAACAAGGTACTGGCCAGCTATAAGCGCATTGAAAATCATTGTGTCGCCGATGATGAATGGCATGGCACAACGGGGCCCCTACAAGTGACAAGTCGTGCCGAGGTGGCTCATCCCATCAGCAAGAAATTCCTCGAAGCTGGCGAGCAACTGCAACTTGGCTCGAACAGTGATTTCAATGGAGCCAGCCTGGAAGGTATCGGCTATTATCATCACACAATCGGCAAAGATAAAAAACGCATGTCGGCAGCACGAGCGTGGTTGGCGCCGGCTCGAAAGCGTAAAAACTTCAAACTTATCGCCAGTGCCCAAGTCACCCATATTGAGTTAACCGACAAAAAGGCCACGAGTGTTGTTTTCCGGCACAATGGCAGAACGCTCAAGGCTATGGCCAACCGTGAAATCATTCTTTCAGCAGGCGCCGTCAATACTCCACAACTAATGATGGTTTCCGGCATAGGCCCAGGGCTTGATCTGGAGCGTGCTGGCATAAGTGTCAAACATGTGCTGCCTGCGGTCGGTCAGCATATGCAGGATCACTTTGCCTACGATCATTATTACAGGTCACGCGTCCCTACCATGAACCAGCAACTGAACAGTGTGTGGCAGAAGTTGCTCACTGGCATGGCCTATGTGTTCAAGCGGCAAGGCCCCCTCAGCACCGGCACAACACATGCGGGTGGGTTTGTGAAGTCTTCGCAAAAATATCTGAACCCCAATATCCAGTTATATTTCTCACCACTATCGAGAGATGAAAATCCTGGCAAGCCTGGTCAAATGGCTGAGGCAGATAAGTATGCTGCGTTCTGCATGAGTGTTTGCAATGTCAGGCCAAGGTCACGCGGTCACGTAAAGGTGCGCACGGGCGATATTCTTGATGCGCCTGAAATCAGGTTCAACTTTTTGAGTGATGAAGCGGATCTGGCAGAAATGCTTGAGGGCGCACACCTGTTGCGCAGACTTGCCGAAACACCCGCCATGAGCAGCATCATAGAACGTGAATACATTCCCGGCCTGCAAGTGGATGGTGACGAGGCATTTGAGGCCGATATCAGGGCGCGCGGTTATTCAATTTATCATCCATGCGGCACTTGCAGGATGGGTGATAAAGCCAATACGTCTGTTGTATCCTCACGCCTCAAAGTCAATGGAATTGAGGGCTTGCGCATAGCTGATGCCTCCGTCATGCCGTTTGTGGTATCGGGCAATCTGAACGGTCCAAGCATGATGATTGGTCAGCGAGCCAGCGAAATAATCCTTGAAGATTCAACTGTCTGATTGGGGTTTTCAGGGTGATAGTCTAGAATTATTCTAATTATAATTGTTATATTTCAGATGCTTAGCGGATACCAAAATGTCGCAGTGACGTATTTTTCCCTTGCTCTTTTTATTTCTGACTGTTTTACTCGGAATAAGAAATTGCAATTGGAAAGGTCAACATCGTGTCCCGCTCTATCAACAATCAATTAAGTCGCCGCCATTTCCTGGCCGGAACAACCATGGCTGCTGGCTTGCTGGCCGCACCGTCCATTCTCAAGGCTGCGCAAGAGCTGAACCTGTACTCATCGCGCCATTATGACACTGATGAACGCCTATACAATGATTTCACGAAACTGACCGGCATTACCATCAATCGGATTGAAGCCAAGGCCGAAGAATTGATTGGAAGGATGAAAGCGGAAGGTGCGAACTCACCAGCTGATGTTTTCATTACAGTCGATGCAGGCAATATCGAGCGTGCCAATGTCGACGGGTTATTGCAACCGGTTCAATCCGATGTGCTGGCAAGTAAAATACCTTCTTATCTACGC
>JBAUGO010000219.1:0-3303 GCA_049679775.1 Anderseniella sp. | reverse complement strand
CCTTCAGCGTGGAGGCCGAGTCCAAAGGTCCGGTATGCAACACACGGCGACCCAGCGTAGTGGTCAGAGGCAAAACCTTCTCAAAGGTTTCCCGATCGCCACCCACAAATATCGATATGTTGCCCGTGTCGGCACGGTGACAGCCCCCTGACACAGGACACTCTGCCGGAAACGCGCCCTTGGCTTTCACCAGTTCACCCATGCGTTTGACTTCGGCTTCATCGGTGGTGGACATTTCCATCCACACCTTGCCAGCGCTCAATCCATGCAGGATGCCATTTTCGCCTTCCATGACATCAGAGCACGCCTTGGGAGATGGCAGGCAGGTAATGACCACGTCACACATTTCGGCCATCTGCTTTGGACTATCTGCCCAACCCGCACCACGATCGATGAATTTCTGCGCTGCCTCACGATTGAGGTCGTGCACCACAGTATCAAACCCGTTGCGCACGAGACTGCCAGCAAGCTTGCCACCAACATTTCCCAGGCCAATAAAACCAACTCTCATCTGTTTGCTTTCTCTTTAGTCGTTCCACGCAGCGTGATTTTCACTCGGCGCGATATGCAATCCATCATCATCTTTCCAGGGGTTGGCCAGTGCCACTGTCTCGTTCAACTCAACACCAAGCCCTGGTGTTTTTGGCACTACCACGAAACCATCTTCAAACTGCATCGGCTTCATCAGGATATCAGAATGAAAACCACCCCACTGCTCAATGCTTTCCAGTATCAGAAAGTTTGGTGAGCACGCTGAAATCTGCACATTGGCAGCACCCTCAATGGGTCCACAATACAGATGCGGCGCAATCTGCGCATAGTGTGCTTCAGCCATAGCAGCGATTTTCTTGGCTTCCAGCAAACCGCCGACCCGGCCCAGTGCCATTTGCAATATGGAAGCCGCCCCGGTTTCCAGTACACGGGCAAATTCATACTTGGTACAAAGCCGTTCACCCGTTGCAATTGGCACCTTGGTTGAGCGCGCCACCTTGGCCATTTCCTCAGGCATTTCCGGTGGACACGGCTCTTCAAACCACAACGGATCGTATGGCTCCAGTCGCCTTGCCATGCGAATGGCACCTGCCGTTGTAAACTGGCCATGAGTTCCAAACAAAAGGTCAGCCTTGTTGCCAACAGCCTCACGAATGCGTTTGCAGAATTGTTCGGAAATATCCATCCGCTCGAGGCTTGGCATATGCGGATCAAATGCCGTGTAGGGCCCGGCCGGGTCAAACTTGACCGCTGTGAACCCTAAACTTACATAGTGAGCGGCACGCTCAGCTGCCTTGTCCGGATTGTTGTACACATCGTTTTCAGGGTCGGTATAGGCATAGGCATCAATATCAGCCTCGGCATAAAGATATGTGTACGAGCGAAGCCGTTCATGTACACAGCCACCCAACAGCTCATGCACAGGCTTTTCCACAGCTTTTCCACAGATGTCCCACATGGCCATTTCAAGCCCGGACATGACGCCAACCAATGAAATATCAGGCCTGCCGGAATAGCCTCTGGTATAGGCCCTGCGCCAGAACATTTCGACGTGGAACGGATCGTTGCCTTCAACATTACGCTGAAACACATCCTCTATCATCTTGACAACGACATCAGGTGCAAAGCTGGCGGTGTAAACCTCGCCGACACCTTCTATGCCATTGTCAGTAACGAGCTTGAGAAAGATGAAATAGCGCCCGCCCCGGCGCGGTGGTGGATTACCCACAATGAAGGTTTTCAGTCCGGTAATTTTCATGCGCCGTCTCCTGATTCAGGCAATATCGCAGGACATTATTCTAGAATGCAAAATCACGATAGACCTGACGCACATCTCCAGCCCAACGCCCCTCATAGAGCGCCAGCAACTCATCGGATGCCGATGTTCCCGATTGGGCGATCTCGTCCAGTACATCAATAAACTTGGCTTCAGTCTGCTCTGCCGGGCCCATATTATTACGTGCTTCAAGACCTGAACGAGAAAGTTTCAGAACTTCAATTGCAATATCCTGCAAGGACCGCCCGGCTATGGTGGTGCTCAAGCCCTTTACAGGGACTGCATCGCGCATGGTTTGACGTTCTTGAGCGCTCCAGCCCTTTACAATGTCCCATGCCCCATCAAGGGAGGCTTGTTCATATAACAGCCCGGTAAACAAGGCTGGCAGGGCACACAACCTGCGCCAAGCGCCTGCATCGGCACCACGCTGTTCAATAAATCGCTTGAGGCGCACTTCCGGGAAAATTGTTGTCAGATGGTCAGCCCAGTCCTTCATGGTTGGCTTTTCACCAGGCAGCTTTGGCATGTTTCCCGCCATGAAGGCGCGGAAGCTTTCGCCTGAACAATCGATATATTTGCCGCCACGGTTTACAAAATACATCGGTACGTCGATGGCAAAGTCGACATATTGCTCAAAGCCAAACCCCTCATCGAACACGAACGGCAACATGCCCGTGCGATCAGGGTCGGTATCACGCCAGATCTCAGACCTGAACGACTTGAAACCGTTGGGCTTGCCCTCTGTGAAAGGTGAGCAGGCAAACAGTGCCGTGGTCATGGGTTGCAGCGCCAGCGACACGCGCATTTTCTGCACCATGTCCGCTTCAGATGAAAAATCCTGGTTGACCTGAACCGTGCACGAACGAAGCATCATGTCACGGCCAAGATTGCCTTTCTTGGCCATGTACTCACGCATGATGTTGTACCGGCCCTTGGGCATTACGGGGATGTCTTCACGCTTCCATAAAGGGTTGAACCCCAAGCCAAGAAAGCCAATACCCAACTCGTCGCCAACTTCACGCACCTGAGCAAGATGCTCGTGCACTTCCTGGCAGGTTTGGAAAACATTTTCCAAAGGCGCTCCGGAAAGCTCAAACTGCCCTCCCGGTTCCAGCGATATGTTGCCGTTGGTGACAGGGTCCGTGAGCCCGATGATGTGCTCACCTTCCATGACTTGTGTCCACCCGAACCTGGAAGCAAGACCTTCAAGTAAAGCCTTGATCGAGCGATCCCCAAAATAAGGTACAGGCTCCAGCGTGTCCGTCAGAAAGGCAAACTTTTCGTGCTCGGTGCCAATGCGCCAATCAGCTTTTGGCTTGCAGCCTGCTTCAAGATAGGAAACCAACTGCGCCTTGTTTTCGATCGTGGCGCGGGTTTCTTCAGTATCCGGTACTGCAACACTCATGGGAGATGCCTCTGCTCAATGTCAATTTCCGAACCACTAGCGCGGCCTGTCCTACAAGCGCAAGTCAAAGATTTTTTATTGCAAAAAGGTCCTGAGTTGATACCGGGCTCTCTCGATTGTCACATTCTAG
>JBAUGO010000218.1:0-8344 GCA_049679775.1 Anderseniella sp. | reverse complement strand
GTCATAGCCCACATAGGCGATGATCTGGTTTTTAACAGCCAGCGCATCCAGTCCATCAAAGTCAGAACACTGGTGAATGAAACCACGCTCATCGAGCACATTCAGGAAGTCAGATTTATAGGTCATGTAAACACTCTTGTGATATCGTGAGAGCCTCATACCATGACGAGGGAAAATGGCAAATCCAATCACAGCAATCGGCCTTATGAGCGGAACATCCATGGATGGTATAGATGTTGCGATGATCCGCACGGATGGTGAAGCACATGTCGAGGCCATTGCGTTTGAGGCAGTGGATTATCTGCCGCAGCAGCGTGAATTGCTGGCCGAGGCAATGACACTGTCCGCCAGCCTGGAAGACCGTGCAGCAAGACCGGGCAAGTTAGCGCAAATTGAACGTGATTTGACCCGCTGGCATGCGCAAGCCGTTGACTCATTCCGCCAGAAACATCGCATAAGTGATTCAAAAGACTCAGTTATCGGCTTTCACGGTCAAACCGTCCTTCATCGCCCTGAAATAGGCCTCACTATTCAACTGGGCGATGGTCAAGAGCTGGCAAACCTGACAGGCATGAAGGTTGTGGCTGATATGCGCGCCAATGACATGGCCCATGGCGGGCAGGGCGCGCCGCTGGTGCCGGCTTATCACGCCGCGCTGGCCTCGCACCTGCCGCAGCGACCTGCAGCCTTCGTCAATATAGGTGGCGTGGGCAACGTCACATTCGTCAATCAGGATGGTTCATTGCTGGCCTTCGATACCGGCCCGGGCAATGCGCTGATGGACGACTGGAGCATGAGGCATACCGGCCGACCAGTTGACATTGATGGTGCGCTGGCGCGATCTGGCAAGGTGGATGAGGGTGTTCTGGCCGAGATGCGTCGCCATGACTATTTTCATAAACAGCCACCCAAATCGCTGGACCGGGGCAGCTTCAACCTGGATGCAGTTCACCAGCTTTCGCCACAAGATGGCATGGCAACACTCGCCATGTTCACCGCGCATACCATAGCAGACAGCGCGGCCTGGGTTGGGGGCAGCATGCCTTATTGGGTGATTTGCGGTGGTGGCCGCAAAAACCGCTTTTTGATGGAATGTCTGGCCAGCGTAGTTGATGGCGCGGTGGTTCCCGCCGAAGCCATTCACGCCAATGGTGATGCGATCGAGGCAGAAGCCTGGGCCTATCTTGCCGTGCGCTCGCTCAAGGGCCTGCCGCTAACCTTTCCCGGGACAACAGGCGCCAGAGTACCTGTTTCGGGCGGAGTGGTGTATGAGCCTGGGTAAGGGGTGACGGGTAAGGTTTGAATGGCAACAATGCGGACATTTCTGCCGTTGGATTTGTTTATTGAGCAAGGTAGTATGCCCTCATCAAAATTTATCACTGAGCACGTCGTATAGAAAAGTTTACAGATGACATCAATTACGCGCATTGGCCCTTCTACTTTGTCACCTACACGAAGCAGATCAATTATTCATAATGGGGTGATGACTACAGTCTCAACTTCGGAGGTGAAGACACCCTCATTGTATGAACAAGCGAGAGTCGCTCTCTCTAGCTTGGATAGTCAATTACTTGAGGCTGGTACGGATAAGTCCCGTATCCTTATGGTTATGATCTACATTACGGATATTACTAAAAAGCCTGACTTTAATAGAGCTTGGGATGAATGGGTGGACAGGGAAAATCTACCGCTACGAGCTTGTGTTGAAGCGGCACTAGAGGACTTAGATTTAGTTGAGTTGATTGTAACTGCATCAGTTTCTGAAACAATTTGACGGCGACACTAAGGGCTCAAAGCCGTCATTGGGCAAGCAACCAACTTGATGGCACTTTGCCCCCCAAACCTAACTCACCACATTGCCGCTCACGGTCAGGGTGCCCGGCATTTTTGCGCCTGCGCTTGCAAGGTCGCGTGTTGCAGGTTCATTGTGGTCCATGCCCAGAATCGCACCGCGTTTTGCGCCTGAGATGAGGTTGTTGGCAATCAGGCCGTCCTGCGCGCCCGCCGCAACTGATACCGACACGCCGATGCCGCAGGTGCGGATCACGTTGCCGGTAGCCGAGACATTGCGGAAATACTTGCCCCAGCCCAGCCAGATGCCAGCTGTTGGCGCATTCTCGATGACATTGGCGCTGACCACAGTGTCGGCTTCCACCGCAATGCCAACGCCGCGTTTGTCTACCGGGTGATCGCGCAAGGACATGTTGCGCACAAGATTTCCCTGACACACGGCCAACCTGCCGCCTTCATTGAAATTGGTGATGGAAATGCCGGTCGCCGCCTTGTCGATCATGTTGTTGGCAATGATCGAGCCTTCCACCGCAAACTCTGAATAGATGGCCACTTCGCCAAGGCGCATGCAATTGTTGCCAATGATCTGAACATCTGCACCGGAATTATTACGCACTGCGGTGAACGCACAATCGCTGATCTGGTTGTTGGCGACCAGGACATTGCCTGCGCGGTATACATTGATACCATTGCCGTTCTGGCCTTCGCCGCCTGAACGGGCGGAAATATCCTCGATGCGGTTGCCGGTGACGATGGTGTGGTCTTCCGCCTTGACGGACTGCCAAACCAGAACGCCATTATCGCCCATGCCGGTGACAAGGTTGCCGTCAATGCGAAGCCCGCGCGAATCCAGCGCTGACAGACCAGCGTTGATGCAAGCCTCGATTGTGTTGTTGTTGATGCTGCCGGAACATCCAATGAGGTTGATGCCATTGCCAGCACTGTTGGTGATCAGGCAGTTTGTGATGGTCAGGTCGCGAACCGAGCGTGCCTCAACCAGTGCACTGGAACTTGAGGGCAGGCCACGAACCTGTCCGTCTACAACAAGCCCGTCAAGGCGCACTCCCGTTGCACCTTCGGTCATGATGATGGGGTCAATGCCTGCCTGCACGATACGGCTTTGCCCGGCCACGCCAATAAGGTTCAACCCGGAGCGGATGCGCAGGCCCGATGCTATGTATAATCCCGGCTCAAGCAGAAGATATCCGCCGCGTGCTGATGCCTGGTCGAGCGCGTGTTGAAGCTCAACAGATTGGTCGCGCGCAGCGTTGGCTTCTACGCCCAATGTCCCGGCGCTCAGCATGCCACCGGTAAGTGCAGCATGTGCCGGCTGGACTGAAAGAGCAGCACCAGCAAGAGCTGACATGCCAAACAGAGAGCGTCGTGAGAAGGTCATTTCGGGGCAAGTCCTTGAATTGCAGTTGGCCTTTCAGACAAAACAGCAAGTCTTGTGCCATTAAAGGCGTTTTCAGACATGTTTTTGGCGCAAATTGACAAGGCGAACATCTTGAAGAACAGTCATTATTTCAAAAATTGGTCCAGCAACCCTGAAAGGCATTGCCCCATGAACATTCTCGATCGCGAAATGCTGACCAGTGTGATGAAGCCGATTGAAACCGCCAATGGCTTGCCGAATGCATTTTATACCGATGCTGACGTGTTCGAGGCTGAAAAGCGCGTCCTGTTTGGCTCCACATGGGCCTGCATGGGTTTTGCCAAGGACGTCCCCAACAAAGGCGATGCCAATCCGATTACCTTTCTGGGACAACCCTTGCTCGTGGTTCGAGGTGATGATGGTCAGGTCAAGGTGTTTCAGAACGTCTGTCGCCACCGTGGCATGATCCTCGTTGAGGAAAAGACCACCTTGAGATCGACCATTCGCTGCGCCTATCATTCCTGGTGTTACAATTTTGATGGTTCCTTGCGCACCACGCCTCATGTGGGTGGACCGGGCAAGAACCTGCATGAATGCGTCAAGCGCGAAGAACTTGGGCTCATTGAAGTTCGCAGCCATATCTTCATGGATATGATTTTCGTCAATATGGATGGCAAAGCTCCAGCCTTTGAGGTTCATGCAGCAAAGTTGCTTGAGCAGTGGAAAGAGTTTGTCGACCGACCGCTGTTTCATGCAGGAGCAGATTCATCGTTCACCCTTGAGGTGAACTGCAACTGGAAACTGGCCGTGGAAAACTATTGTGAGAGCTACCACTTACCATGGATTCATCCTGGTTTGAACTCCTACTCGCGGCTGGAAGACCATTACCATATACTTGAAGACGGGCATTACTCTGGCCAGGGTTCAGTTGTGTACAACCCAAAGCTCGATGACAGTGGTCGCGCATTCGTTAACTTCAAGGGTCTGTCAGCCAAGTGGGATAGTGGGTCTGAGTACGTTTCATTTTTCCCGAATGTCCTGTTGGGTGTGCATCGTGACCATTACTTCGCAATCATGCTGGACCCGATCGATAACGGCAAAACCGTTGAGCGGATCGAGATTTACTATGCCTCACCGGAAATGTGTGAACCCGCCATGGCTGATCTGCGCGAGAAGAACGCCCAGATGTGGAAAGGCATTTTCATAGAAGACATATTTGTGGTTGAAGGTATGCAGCGTGGGCGCTCGGCATCGCTTTATGATGGCGGCAAATTTTCGCCCGTGATGGATAATCCGACCCATATGTTCCATGACTGGGTGGCAACACGATTTTCAAAGGCATGAGGTCTGAAAAAGACCTTCAGGCAGCCATGTTGGCAGCCCATGAAGCAGAAAACCTACTGCAATTGCCACCGCTTTATCTGGAGGCAGCTATTTTGCGTGAAAGCCAAGGTGACGTGGACGCGGCATGTTTCTTTTTCACCCATGCCTATGTCTACGCCCTGGACTGTGGTGACCAACATATAGCAAGCCAAGCACAGGAAAAACTCAAGTCCTATGGCCGCGACAGGTAGGCTTATTGCGCGGCTTCCTGAGCATAACCCAGTTTGGCGTTGAGCTTGGTGAGCAGGCGCACCGCAGCATCGGAAATGACCGTTCCTGGTGGGAAGATGATGGCAGCTCCCATTTCAAGTAACTCCTTGAAGTCCTGTTCGGGTATGACCCCGCCAACGGCGATCATGATGTCACTGCGACCTTGTTCTGCAAGGGCCGCTCTTAATGCTGGCACCAGTGTCAGGTGACCGGCAGCTAGTGACGACACACCGACCACGTGCACATTCTGCTCAACAGCCTGGCGGGCAACTTCTTCTGGTGTTGAAAACAGAGGCCCGATTTCAACTTCAAAACCAATATCCGCAAAGGCAGAGGCAATCACCTTTTGTCCTCGATCATGTCCGTCCTGGCCCATCTTTGCGACCAGTATGCGAGGTTTGCGCCCGTCAAACTCCTCAAACGCATTGACCATGGCTTGTGCCTTGATGACGCTTTCGGACTTGTCGCCAATTTCCCTGCGGTAGACACCTTCGATGACGTGGGTTTCGGCTACATGCCTGTTCCAGACCTTTTCCAGCGCCAGCGAAATCTCCCCAACGGTTGCCTTGGTGCGCGCAGCATCAACAGCGGCTGCCAGCAGGTTGCCGTCGCCGGTCTTTGCTATGGAGGTTAAAACGTCAAGTTTTTCATCAACCTCTGCCTGATTGCGCTCAGCCTTCAGACGCTTCAGCTTTTCAAGCTGTTGAGCCCGCACCGATGAATTGTCTACTTTCAGGATGTCGATTTGCGCATGATCATTTGCGATGTACTTGTTAACACCAACAACTGTTTGCTCACCTGAATCGATGCGCGCTTGCGTGCGTGCCGCAGCTTCTTCAATGCGCAGTTTTGGAAAGCCTTCTGAAATGGCTTTTGCCATGCCACCAAGGCCTTCAATTTCCTGAATGTGGCTCCAGGCTTTAGCGGCGAGGTCACCTGTCAGGCGCTCGATATAATAGCTGCCACCCCATGGATCAGCAACACGACAGGTGCCTGCTTCCTGCTGTAAAAACAACTGGGTGTTGCGAGCAATACGCGCTGAAAAATCCGTTGGCAAGGCAAGCGCCTCATCAAGTGCGTTTGTGTGCAATGACTGGGTGTGGCCTTGCGTGGCAGCCATAGCCTCTATGCAGGTGCGACCCACATTGTTGAACACGTCCTGTGCGGTCAAGGACCAGCCCGAGGTCTGGCAGTGAGTTCGCAAAGACAGCGATTTGTCTGATGTCGGATTGAAATCCTTCATCAGCCTGGCCCATAGCATGCGGGCAGCGCGCATCTTCGCAACTTCCATGAAGAAATTCATGCCGATGGCCCAGAAGAACGACAATCTGGGTGCAAACTTGTCGATCGGCAAACCGGCAGCTACACCTGCGCGGGCATATTCAACGCCATCTGCCAGCGTATAGGCTAGTTCAAGATCGGCCGTCGCTCCGGCTTCCTGCATATGGTAGCCCGAAATGGAAATAGAATTGAACTTCGGCATGTTCCTGGAGGTATAGGCAAAAATATCGGAGATGATTTTCATCGAGTGCTGCGGCGGGTAGATATAGGTGTTGCGCACCATGAATTCTTTGAGAATGTCGTTTTGAATGGTGCCTGTGAGTTTTTCAGGTGAAACGCCTTGCTCTTCTGCAGCCACGATATAAAGTGCCAGAATAGGCAGGACTGCACCGTTCATCGTCATGGAAACGGACATCTGATCGAGCGGAATGTGATCGAAAAGGGTGCGCATGTCATAGATTGAATCTATCGCTACACCTGCCATACCAACATCACCGGCAACCCGGGGATGGTCGCTGTCATAACCGCGGTGGGTAGCAAGGTCGAAGGCAATGGATAATCCCTTTTGCCCGGCAGCCAGATTGCGCCTGTAAAACGCATTTGAATCTTCGGCTGTCGAAAAACCTGCGTATTGCCTGATTGTCCATGGTTGAGTTGCATACATGGCAGGATAGGGGCCACGCAGAAACGGAGCGGCACCTGGCCAGGTGTGGAGAAAATCAAGTCCAGCGGTATCAGCCGCAAAATAGGAAGACTTGATGTCTATTCCTTCAGGTGTCCGATAGTGAACAGGCACTGGTGCAGATGAAGGTACAGGAATACTGAAACCAGCTTTTGAGTAGTCAGGCAACTTACTCATGACTTGTCTCCTGTTGTTTTTGCCAGCAGGTCTTGCAGGAATTTCAGGACATCCATACCTGCATGGGCAAACTGATTAATCCCGGCAGCGTTCAACAATCCTTCGATGTTGCCGGGCTTGCCTGCCATCATGATGTGTGCTGCGCCAAGACGTGACAGCATGCGCGCGGTGGCTTCAGCTTCGGTGGCATAAATCGCATCGGAAGAGCATATGCACACGATCCTGGTGCCTGCTGCTTCAAAGCCATCAACAGCTCCGCTTACACCCTCAATGCCACCGGCAGCCAGAAGGTTTTTCATCCATGTGGTGCGCGCGCTGTAGTCTGCCGCTGTTCCCAGCGTTGTCAGAAATATCCTTGGACGCATTCCGCTAGCTTCAAGTTGAGCATCCGAGCTATCACGCAAAGCCTCAAAACCTTCGCCCAGGCGGTGTTGTTGTAAAGGTTCGCAAGTTTCAATCTTGCCAGGCCATGGTTTGCCGATCGACCAACCCTCAGGCACACCCATATCAAGTACATGAACAGGTGCCTCGCTCAGGTTTGGAAACTCTGACACACCGGTTAGGGCAATCTTGCGTCGGGCAATATCCTTGTCACGCAGTGTGCGAACATTGGCGATCAATGACTGCACTTTGCCTGCACCAAGGGCGGCCATCATGCCCCCCTCTTTTTCAATGGTTTGAAATATCCCCCAGGCTGTTTTTGCAAGATCATGCGTCAAGGCTTCGATATGCCCTGAGCCTGCTGCAGCATCAATCACCCGACCAGCGCGGGTTTCCTCAAGTAGCAAGGATTGCGAGTTGCGCGCCATGCGTCGTGCAAATCCATCAGGCAACCCAAGGGCATGGGTAAACGGCAAGGTCGTGACACTATCAGCACCACCAATGCCGGCTGCAAAGGCAGCCGTAGTTGTGCGCAACATGTTTACGTGGCTATCGCGAGTGCTCATCATCCGGGCAGCCGTTTCCACATGAAGAATAAGCGGTTTGGCTTCAAAGCCTGAAACTTCCTGCATCCGCGCCCACAACAATCGCGCAGCACGCAATTTGGCAATGGTCAGAAACTGGTCGGCATCTGCGGTCAACAGCATGGAAATGCGTGTGGCCGACTCTGCCGGATTAACACCGCCTTCTTCCAGCATGCGTAAATATTCAACAGCTGTTGCCAGCGCGAAGCCTAATTCCTGGGCTTCTGAACATCCAGCTGTGTGATAGACGCGGGCATCGGCTTGGACGATCGATCCCATATGGTCAGCGTCAATGGCTGTGTTGAACATATCACCAAATCGACGTGTAAGCTCCTTGCGTTCAGTCAATTTACCGCCATAGGCAAAAGCGCCAAGAGGATCAAGACCAAGGTCGAGAGTGCAGCGCGACAAGTCCAGGCGGCGACGCTTGTACTCATCAAGCACAAGCAACGCCAGGTCGCGTCCATTGCGGCCACCATC
>JBAUGO010000217.1:0-4283 GCA_049679775.1 Anderseniella sp. | reverse complement strand
CTGAACTTCTGGTTGAAGCGGCTTACGCGTCCACCACGGTCGACCAGGTTCTGGTTGCCGCCTGTCCATGCAGGATGGGTCGATGGATCAATATCAAGTTGTAGATTGTCGCCTTCCTTGCCCCAGGTAGAGCGTGTCTGGAAGGATGAACCGTCTGTATTGGTGACGGTGATCATGTGGTAATTGGGGTGAATGTCAGTTTTCATGACGCTTTCTTTCTCGGACAAATTTGAATTCGGTGCGCTGCCTATACATGACAGCAAGACATAGTGCAACCTTTGCAACTGCATTTGCTGCAAGGGTGTGGCACGGGGCCACGCAGGTCTGCTCTTGCCGTATTGTGCCATGGATGTCTAATGTGCGCGCGAGATTAAACGGGTGGGGTCAAATTGACAGTTGAAACGACACACACGGCCGGGGCAAATACAAAACCTGGAGCTGTAAACAATACCGAGGCGGGTCAGCGCGCCAAGGCCAGCAGCATGCGTCCGCTTATCCGGCTAATGCCGTTTCTGGCGCGTTACAAGGCTCAGATCCTGTTTGCGCTGGTTTTTCTAATTCTGGCGGCTGCATCCACCTTGATCGTGCCGGTGGCCGTGCGCAGGGTCATCGACAACGGTTTTTCCGATGCCAATGCCGGTTTTGTGGATCAGTATTTTTCCGTGATGTTGCTGGTGGTTGCGGTGCTGGCCATCTCCTCATCAGGGCGCTATTATTTTGTGACCTGGATTGGTGAGCGGGTTGTGGCTGACTTGCGTGATTCAGTGTTCTCGCATCTGCTGAAACTATCGCCTGAATTCTATGATACAGCACAGTCGGGCGAAGTACTTGCCAGGCTGACGGCAGATACTACGCAGGTGAAAAATGTGTTCGGCTCAACAGTGTCGGTTGCGCTGCGCAACCTCGTGATGCTGATTGGAGCTATCGTGATGCTCATGGTCACCTCGCTGAAACTCTCAGCCATGGTGCTTCTGGTCATTCCCCTTATCGTTCTGCCCATGGTGTTTTTTGGTCGCAAGGTGCGCAAGCTGTCACGGGCGGCACAGGATACGCTGGCTGCGTCTGCTGCACTGGCACAAGAGACATTGTATTCCGTGCAGGCTGTGCAGGCGTTTGGTCAGGAAGGGCGTATAAGCAACACCTTCTCTAAAGCCACCCAGGAAGCCTTTGATGCCGCTGCAGCGCGTGCCAAGGGTAGAGCCATGTTGACGGCAGCCATTATTTTTCTGGCGTTCGGCGCAGTCATCGGGATTTTATGGTACGGCGCACAGGATGTATTGTCTGGCACGATGACACCGGGCACGTTGGGGCAGTTTTTGCTGTATGCCGCGTTTGCTGCCGGTGCCATGGGGTCGTTGTCAGAGGTGTGGGGTGAGTTGCAGCTGGCCGCAGGAGCTGCCGAGCGGTTGTCTGAATTGCTTGATACCAAGCCCGGCGTCATCGAGACAGCATCGCCTGCGGTTTTGCCAGCTAAACCTTCGGGAGCGATTGAGTTTGCAGACATCGGATTTGCCTATCCTTCGCGTCCTGATGACAAGGTGCTGACCTCGCTCAGCTTCAAGGTGGCGCGCGGGGAAACAGTTGCCATTGTTGGTCCGTCAGGTGCTGGCAAGTCAACTTTGTTTGCGCTGATCTTGCGGTTCTATGATCCGCAAAGTGGTCAGGTCAGGCTGGACGGCATTGATATCAGCTCGCTGTCACTGGAAGATTTACGCGGTTCAATTGCGCTGGTGCCACAAGACACGGTAATCTTTTCAGCCTCAGTGTTTGACAATATCCGCTTTTCAAAACCTGACGCCAGCCAGGAGGAAATCCTGAACGCTGCCAGAATGGCGCGTGTCGACGAATTTGCCACACGGCTGAGCAACGGGTTTGATACACAAGTTGGCGAGCGTGGCGTTACATTGTCGGGCGGGCAACGCCAGCGCATTGCCATTGCGCGTGCCGTACTGCGCGATGCTCCCTTGCTGCTGCTGGACGAGGCCACCAGTGCGCTGGATGCTCAAAGCGAACAATATGTGCAAGCTGCGTTTGAAGAGCTGATGCAGGATCGCACGACACTGGTTATCGCACATCGCCTCGCCACTGTGCGCAATGCTGACCGCATTATCGTGCTGGACGATGGCAAGGTGGTCGCCGAAGGAAGCCATGCGCAATTGATGAAGAAGGGTGGTCTTTATGCCCGCCTGGCAAAGCTGCAATTCAACGAGTAGCGTTTTGCCCCACAGTCTGGACCCCAGGCATTCAACTTCATTTCAAGGTGTACTTGCATTGAGGCGCGCAATGTCTATATTTGCGCTATCCGTTGGGGAGCCGATGCCATGGCAACATGGCTGGAAATGCTGAGAGGTGATGTGCACCGACCCATCGAACCTGATACGGGTAATGCCGGCGAAGGGAACGGGTTAAGCTTATGATGATCAGCTCATACCTTTTCTAGAGTTTGCGTTATCCGGTTGGACCATCATAACCGGAGAGACCTTACATGAGATTTGTGATTGCAATAATTGCGCTCCTGATGAGCAGCATGTCAGCCAGCGCCGCCGACAAGATGACGCTCATACTGGACTGGTTCATCAACCCCGATCATGGGCCTATTATCGTTGCTCAGGAAAAGGGTTTCTTCAAGGATGCAGGCCTTGAAGTGGAAATCATCGCGCCCGCTGATCCCTCAGACCCGCCAAAGATGGTTGCTGCCGGCAATGCCGATCTGGCGATTGCGTATCAGCCGCAACTTCATTTGCAAATTCATGAAGGCTTGCCGTTGAAACGTGTTGGCACACTGGTTGCCAGCCCGCTCAATTGCCTTTTGGTGCTGGCAGACGGGCCGATCAAGTCACTCGCTGACCTCAAAGGCAAAAAGGTCGGGTTTTCAGTTGCAGGCGTTGAAGAGGCCGTTCTCACCGCGATCCTGAAACCACATGGCCTGACGCTCAAGGACATTGAGCTGGTCAATGTCAACTGGTCGCTTTCGCCGTCATTGATGTCGAAACAGGTCGATGCGGTTGTTGGCGCATATCGCAATTTCGAGTTGAACCAGATGGATATCAACGGCGAAAAGGGCAAGTGTTTCTTTGTCGAAGAAGAAGGCATGCCACCTTATGACGAGCTGATCTATGTGGCCAAGGCTGATGCCATTGATACCGACAAGATTGCACGTTTTCTGGCGGCTACCGAAAAGGCAACGCAGTTTATCGTCAACCATCCGAAAGAAAGCTGGGAGATTTTTTCCGGCACTTCGAAAGAACTTCAGGACGAGTTGAACAAGCGTGCCTGGGTTGACACATTGCCTCGCTTTGCCTTGCGCCCATCAGCACTTGACGTTGGTCGTTACCGTCGCATGGAAGCCTTTTTGAAGGATGCAGGTCTGATCAACTCGATCAATCCTGTCGACAAGATTGCCGTGGATGTATCTGCGCAATGATCCGTGTATCCGGCAGTTTTCAGTTTGAGGACAAGCAGCTCTTCGAGCGCATTGACCTGGAGCTTATACCTGCCGGATGGACGTGTCTGCTCGGGCCTTCTGGCGTAGGCAAGTCAACCTTGTTGCGTCTGTTCGCCGGGCTTGAAACCCATGGTGTGTTTGAGGGGTCAGTCACCCTTGAAGAACCAGGTGTCGCCTATATGGCACAGGCTGACTTGCTGATGCCGTGGCTTGATGTCATTGGCAATGTCACCTTTGGAGCCACCTTGCGGTCGCAGCGCCCAGACATGGAGCGGGCAAGGCAGATGATTGAACGGGTTGGCCTGGCAGATCATGCGCATAAATACCCCACAGAGCTTTCTGGTGGCATGAGACAGCGCGCAGCACTTGCGCGAACGCTTATGGAGGACAGCAGGTTTGTCTGTCTGGATGAGCCGTTTTCTGCCCTTGATGCGCGCACACGCGCACAGATGCAGGAACTTGCGTTTGAGCTGCTGAAAGGCCGAACCGTATTGCTGGTCACGCATGACCCCGCAGAGGCGGCTCGCCTTGGCGACAAGATCACCATTCTGGATGAGACAGGCCTGCGGAGTTTTCCGACCGGCAAGTCTAGACCGATCCGGGCAATCGATCATGCAGAGACGCTGAAACTGCAGGCTGCGCTGATGTCTGAACTCAGAAAGGTCGCGCCATGAACCGGCCCATGTGGATAGCAGCATCTGCCGCCTTTGCGCTTGTGGTGTGGCAGGTCATCATCTGGCTGACCGGTGTGCCGCATTTCATCCTGCCCTCACCAATCATGGTCTGGAATACGTTGATCGGCTCGCGTGAACTGATAGCCTCGCACGCAATCATTACG
>JBAUGO010000216.1:0-4477 GCA_049679775.1 Anderseniella sp. | reverse complement strand
ATTCCTTGTTGGTCCATACCGAACACATGGGCATCACTTTTTCACTGGCCCCTATAGCGCTCACCCACCGGTATCAGCCTGAAAGCCTGCAGCTTCAATACCTGCCACGGCGCAAATCTCATCATTTGCTGACGTATCTCCCGTGACCCCCACAGCACCCACAATCATACCCTTGCGATCACGGATCAAAACACCACCTGGAACCGGCACAAGGTCGCCCCCGGCAAGTGCATTCACAGACTGCACGAAAAACGGTTCGGTTTTCGCACGCTCAAAAATGGCACGCGAACCAATACCCAAAGCAATTGCGCCATTGGCTTTGCCAAATGCCACTTTGAAACGAAGTGTCGAGCTGCCATCCTGGCTTTCGAATGCCTTGACTGCTGCTCTGGCATCAAGAACCACAACGCTCATTGGTTTGGTCAGGCCGATATCCTGCGCTTTCTTCAGGGCAACCGAAATGATCTTGCGGGCCTTGGCAAGTGTAACGCTCATATTATTTTATCTCTCCAGGATACTGATTGAATTTTGTGAGTAATCTGATGCAGATAAACTTGCATCTGGTCAATCCACATGGCGAGATAAGCTGACCATGCAACTCCAGGGAGAAAGTTTGCGCTAATGAGACTGGCTGGAAAAAAAGCCCTGATCACAGGGGCGGCAAAGGGAATTGGACTTGGGTGCGCGAAACTCATGGCAGCACAAGGTTGCAAGGTCATCATTTCAGATATCAACAAAAATGCCGCTGACATGGCTGCAAAGAAGGTGTCGCCATTTCCAGCTATCGAGCTGGACGTCACCAGTTCCACGTCATGGTCCAGCGCTATTGAACTGGCCAGCGAGCTTATGGGTGGCATTAATGTGCTGGTGAACAATGCAGGCATTATCATTCCCGGAAATGTCGAAGAACTGGAAGAAGACAGCTGGGACAAGACAATGAACGTTGATTTGAAATCCGTTTATCTGGGTTGTAAATATGCCTTACCGATCATGTCGCGAAATTCACCAGCCTCGATTATCAATATCGCATCAATTTCATCCGTGATCGCAAGTGGCCAGTTTGCCGCCTACAATGCTGCAAAGGCTGGCGTTCACTTGCTAACCAAGTCTGTGGCCTTGCACGCGGCCCGCCATCACAATGGTGTTAGATGCAACTCCATCCACCCTGCTTTTGTTGATACTGATATGGTAGATGCTGTTTCAAATGATACCCCTGAAGCAACCAGATCGAGGCTTGCTCGACAAATTCCCTTGGGTCGCATCGCAACCGTTGATGATGTAGCATGGGCTGTGGTTTACTTGGCCAGTGAAGAATCATCTTTCATGACTGGTTCTGAATTGAAAATTGACGGCGGAATTTCTGCCATGTGAGCAGAGCTTTCCCAGCTAGTAACAAAGGTACCTGAATTGCTGGCCGACACCAGAAACCGGATTGTTATCGTTTTACATCAGGAAACCTCGACCCCCGGGCGCGTGGGTCAGAAACTGATGCAAAAAGGCTATGAGCTGGATATTCGCAGGCCTGCATTGGGTGATCCGCTTCCAGATAACATTGAAGACTACGCCGGAGCCATTATTTTTGGTGGGCCGATGAGTGCCAATGATGATCATGAACATGCCTATATCCGCACGGAGATTGACTGGATTGCGAAACCTCTTGCCGCAAATGTACCGTACCTGGGCATTTGCCTTGGTGGACAAATGCTGGCCCGGCAGCTTGGCAGCAAGGTTTATGGCTTCCCGGACCAACGTGCAGAAATCGGCTACTACCCGATCAAACCAACCGCTGAAGCAAGTGCTTTTGGACCATGGCCGGAAAAAGTCTATCAGTGGCATCGCGAAGGGTTTGAGTTATCGTCAGGTTGCACGCTCCTGGCAATTTCTGATGGAGAATTTCCAAATCAAGCCTTCAGATATGGCAAGACAGCCTTTGGGATCCAGTTTCATCCAGAGGTCACACACAAGATGATGTGCCGATGGCTGGTCAAGGCAGAGCACAGGCTCGCATTGCCCGGTGCACGCCCGCGTGAAAGTCATTTCGAGGACAGGTTCATTTACGATGCGATGGTCGATTGCTGGTTGAACCGCTTCCTGGATAGCTGGCTTGCAACAGCATCCCTAACCAAAGCGACTTTGGCAGCCGAATAGCTACTTTGCCTTGTAACAATTTTGCAAATTGCAAAGCCAGCAATGGCATTCTGCAAATTCAACCTGATCTTTCAAATCGCTCAGCACCACATGTGGAGAGCTACCCGCCCATACATGACTAAATGTAGAAGGTACCTGACATGGCATGAGCCTTGCTCAATAGCTAGCCAGCGTTGGGATTATTGTATTGCGTACCCAGCCAGTATTTGGAAAGCGGAAGCACCCGATAACCGGACTTCCGCTTTTCTCATTAGCCTGTCATTACCTTAGGCGTAAAAACTTCAACTGGTTCAGAAAACCCGGCGAGCACAACCTTGCCAACAGGCTTGATACCATCGCCATGGCGCCCGGCAAATCCGGGACCCAACAGGATCGGCTGTCCGGTCGATTTTGTTGCTGATTCAAGTCTTGCTGCCATGTTTACAGACGACCCGATTGCGGTGTAATCAAATCGGATATCCGAGCCAAAGTTTCCAACCGAACACACCCCGGTTTCAAGACCCGCCCCCACTTCAATCGGTGCCTTGCCCTGTTTTTGACGTGAAACATTTTCCTTTAGCAATTCTCCCCGGATCGCCAACACAGCTTCGAGCGCCCTGTCTGTATGATCAGGTTGGTCAATGGGTGCATTCCAGAATGCCAACACTGCATCGCCCATGAATTTGTCTATGGTCCCGTCGCGGCGAAATATTTCCCGACTGGCAATTGTCAAAAACCTGTTCACCGTCGCATTGATTTCATCAGCGGGCAGCATTTCACTGCTTGAGGTAAATCCACGCATATCCATCATCAAAACCGTGATTTCCCGTTTTTCGGCGGTCGTGGTCAAATCCGCATTTGAACGGCTCAGCATATCTACCACACTGGGGGATAGATACTGTGAAAACTGCCTGGACAATTGCCTACGTCGTTGGTCGGATTGTCTGAACAGGCTATAGACCTCCCCAAGCGCAACACCCACCAGACCAGTGGCTGGCTGGAGCGGCTCATAAAGTTGCGCCGATGACAGATAGGTTACGTAACCTGCCAGCAATGGCGCAAGGCAAATGCTGATCCCTACAGCAGCCAACACCCAGAGTCGGCTGGAGAACAACCATGACGCAGCCATGAGCAGAACAGCAGAAATCACAAACCAGATACGTTCTTTCCACTTCGCAAAATAGGGTTCAGTCAAGAATGCGCCATCCAGGATTTGCCCTGTCAGCACAGCATGGATTTCTGCTCCAGAGCGGGCTGCAAATCTGGGAGTTGTGTGAAATTTGTCCAGTCCAAGCGCATTGACTGACAAGATGGCAATTTTTCCCTTTAGCTCATCATCAGCCTCACCCTTCAAAACGCGCAACGCTGACACACGCGGAACATCGCGTGCCTGCTCCCACAACCAGATAGCGCCCCCATTGGACAACGGTATGATCTGATCATCCAGCTTTAACGCTTCATATCCTGACGGCTGCACACGCAAGGCATAGCTGTCAGACTTTTTGTATAGCCGCGCCAATTCAAGACTGAATGCCGGCCAGAGATTAAGCTCATCCGATGTTCCTGTTGCCCACACAAGCGGTAGCGAACGCACGACACCATCATGGTCTGAAACAGACCGCACTATTCCAAGCCCGGTAGCCCCGGCACGCATTTGTGGTGTAGACGAGATCACACCGGGCAAAACTGGCAAGGCACCAGCATTGCTGTTGCCAACCACGGACCACCCAACTTGCGTTTCAGGAATATTACTACTGGGAAAATCGCCTATACTGGTTGCCAGTATGGTTGGAGCGCTGGCAATCGCGCGTGCCAACTTGCCATCGCGCTCTACTCCACCTGCACTTGTGTCTGCCTCTGAAAACAAAACATCGATACCCAGTACTGCGATACCGGATCTCTGAACAGCATTCACCAGATCAGCAACCCTGTCACGTGGCCACGGCCAGCGACCTTCAATGTTGATCGTGTCGTCATCAATCCCAACAATAACGACACGAGATTCTGTGTCCACGCGTGGCGACAACCGCTGATAAATATCGAAAGAATTACCCCGCAACCCATCAAGCGCCTTATCAAAAACGATATGGCTCAACAGGAGTATGAAAATCAGCGCAAACACACCAAGCCGGGGACCCAGAAAATTGCGTATAAAGCTAAGCAAAACAGCCCCTGTGCTATTTACCAAATAACGCCGAAACTAGAAGGTATCGAAAGATGTTGTGCGATTGATCTCCGGCGATCCTGGAGTCTCTGGCCTGCGACCACCGTCAGGTGTTGGGAATTTTCCATTGCGACTGATGCAATTTCCTGCCCTTGAAGCGCCTGCACTCAAGCAGCCGGCCTCTAC
>JBAUGO010000215.1:0-8148 GCA_049679775.1 Anderseniella sp. | reverse complement strand
GACATCAGGTGGTGCAATCACTTACTGGTCCAAGTTTTATAAGGTTGGTATTGGCCTGGATGATTTGCGCTTTCCTTTATGGATGCAGGAAGCCTTTGGATTGCAGGAGCGAGTGCATCGCTGGATTGCCTACATCATTCTGCCGATTGGGCTGGGTTTGTTTGTGTTCCGCTGCACTCAAGCAACGATACAAATCATCAAGGGTGAGCGCGAACTTATTGTTGCGGGCCATGAAGCCGAAGACCTCGTCGAGCAAAATAAAAATGTATTGAAGGACTAGAGCATCATGGAATCGATCATCCTTTTTACTCTTGTTCTGACGTTGCTATTTCTAGGCGTGCCAATTGCGGTCGCACTTGGATTGTCCAGCATTATCATTATCGCGTTTTTCTCCACGGACTCGATGTCTTCCGTGGCGCTGCAATTGTTCACTGCGTCGCAGAATTACACCTTGCTTGCGATCCCTTTCTTCATTCTGGCTTCGAACTTCATGGCAACCGGAGGTGTGGCCAAGCGACTGATCAGGTTTGCCATCGCGCTGGTAGGGCATTTCCGAGGTGGACTTGCCATGGCATCTGTTCTGGCGTGCATGTTCTTTGCTGCCCTTTCAGGTTCATCGCCTGCAACGGTGGTCGCCATTGGTACAATTGCCATCGCGGGTATGCGTCAAGTGGGATACAGCAAGGAATTTGCTGCTGGCATAATTGCCAATGCAGGCACTCTGGGTATCCTCATTCCGCCGTCCATCGTGATGGTGGTGTATTCTGCTGCAACCGATGTGTCCGTCGGAAGAATGTTCCTGGCAGGTGTGGTTCCTGGCCTTGTTGCCGGGGGTATGCTGATGATCGCGATTTACATCATGGCTCGCTACAAGAACCTTCCGTCTGAAGAATGGAAGGGCTTTGGAGAGCTCATGGACTCTGGCAAGGAGGCGTTCTGGGGCCTGTTTCTGATCATCATTATTCTGGGTGCCATATATGGTGGTGTTGTTACACCAACAGAAGCAGCGGCAGTGGCGGCGGTTTACTCCTTCTTTGTCGGGCTGTTTGTTTATCGTGATATGGGACCGATGAAAGGTAAAAGCTGGGTCAGTGACACAGACAGTGCAAGCGCGAGACTGGGTTTCTCGGCATGGGTTTATGGCATTGCCTTCTTCTTTGTCTGGATGATTTTGACTTTCCTCGTGGCAAAGGAATGGGAAGGTGTGACCCTGGAAAGCAGGGCATTGGTCGGTGCTGTGATGTCGCTTGTGCTGATGATCGGTTATGGAATTTTGAGAGATCCATCATCGAACCTGGCAAACCTGCCAGATCACCTCATAGCAGGGGTGTCCGTTTGGGGGCGAAACCTGTCACTGATGGGGCGTAACTCACTAAGCGCATTCTTCAATACGGAAACGCGCAAGGTGCTGGTGGATTCCTCCAAAACCATCATCATGCTCATGTTCATTATTGTGAACGCGCTATTGTTTGCCCATGTGCTGACGTCGGAGCGCATACCTCAAGTTATCACTGAGTGGATGGTTGGGGCTGGCTTCAACTGGTTCACCTTCCTGATTGCCGTAAACATCCTGCTGCTGCTGGGTGGGCAATTCATGGAACCATCTGGCTTGTTGCTGATCGTTGCGCCAGTGGTGTTTCCAATTGGAATGGAACTTGGGGTTGACCCTGTCCATCTCGGCATCATCATGGTGGTAAACATGGAAATCGGCATGATTACACCGCCTATCGGACTAAACCTTTTTGTAACGTCCGGGATAACGGGCATGTCGTTATTGCAGGTGGTGAAAGCGGCATTGCCGTTTGTTGGCGTGCTGTTCCTGTTCCTCATTCTGGTGACTTATGTGCCGATATTGTCCACCTGGTTGCCTTACTCGCTGATGGGGCCTGAGATAGTCACCCGATAGAGTGGTAAAGTAGCAGGCAGGTGAGTTTACCACGTAAGGACATGCTACCAGTGCGCTCTTTACAAGCCGGGGATTTTTGCCGCATGCTCATTGCCAGGGATATGGTGGAGTGCGTGAGTTTCCTTCATTCTCGCGTTTGAAGCACAAAAACAGGGAAAACGTAATCATGATAAAATTCAAGACAATGGCTATTGCGGCACTTGCTGCTGCAATGATGACTGGCAGTGCGCTGGCAGCGGACTGGAGCAAAATCAGGGTTGGAACAGAAGGCGCCTACAAGCCGTTCAACTACACGGATGCAAATGGTGAACTCCAGGGCTTTGACGTTGATATCGCCAAGGCACTTTGCGAAGAAATGAAAGCTGAGTGCAGCTACGTTGCACAAGATTGGGACGGAATTATCCCAGCACTTCTTGCCAAGAAGTATGATGTGATTATTGCATCCATGTCGATCACCGAAGAGCGTAAGAAGAAGGTTGCCTTCACTGAAAAATATTACAACACGCCTGCGCGTTTCGTATCGAAGAAGGATAGTGGTATTTCAGACACCAGTGCGGCTGGCCTGAAAGGCAAGACAGTCGGTGCACAATCTTCAACAACCCATGCGACATTCCTTGAAGACAATTACAAGGATTCAACTGTGAAGCTTTATGCCACACAGGATGAAGCAAATGCTGATCTTGCCGCAGGGCGCCTTGATGCTGTTCTTGCAGATAGTGTTGTCATTCTTGACTGGCTGAATTCTGATGCGGGTGCTTGCTGTCACCACATTGGCGAAAATTACACAGATGCCAAATGGTTTGGTGATGGAGCTGGCATGGCAGTACGTCAGGAAGATACCGAACTGGTAGAAAAGCTGAACGCAGCTCTTGCTGCCATACTTGCCAATGGCAAGTACAAGGAAATCAACGACAAGTACTTCCCGTTCTCGGTTTACTGATTGATTTTCAGGGCCAACAGGCCTTGGTGCTATACAAGGACGCTCACCATGATTAAGGTCATGGTGGGCGTTTTGTTTTTTTCGGGCAACAAAGTGATTCAGTCACATGATGGACTTGATATCGCAATTGGCATGGGGACCGGGTGGTTGGGGAGATGAGTTGGCAGCAGGTACGTTGCTGACCGTCTCACTGGCGCTTGCAACCTTGCCTTTCGGACTGGCTATTGGATTGCTGATTGCCATCGCAAAAGTATCCGGTGAGAAGTCACTGGAAACGGCTGCCAATATTTATACCACCATATTTCGGGGCTTACCCGAATTGCTGACCCTTCTGATCGTGTACTATGGCGGGCAAATCCTGCTGCAGAGGCTGGTTGGTCTGTTTACTGACACCCATGTCGAGGTTAATGGTTTTGTTGCGGGTATGGTCGCGCTTGGGCTTGTGTTTTCAGCCTTTTCCTCAGAGGTGTTTACATCTGCCTTCAAGGGTATCCCAAAAGGGCAGCCGGAGGCAGGTCAGGCTTTGGGTTTGACAAAATGGCAAACTTTTAGACTGATCACCTTGCCGCAACTTGTTCGCTTGTCGATAGGCGGTCTCAGCAATCTGTGGCTGATCCTGCTGAAGGAAACATCTCTGGTATCTGTTATCGCACTGAATGATCTGTTGCGTAGTGCAAACCTCGCCGTTGGTTTCACCAAACAGCCATTGTTTTTTTACACGATCGCACTGTTGATCTATCTGTTGCTCTCATTGATATCTTCTGTGGGGCTTGGGAAAATCGAGACCCATGTCAAGCGCGGGGAGCAGCGCGTGGCATGAGCGATGTAGCAACACAAGTCATTGCATCAAGGCCCCCGCCACCGGGTGTTGTGCGCAAATGGACAGTGACCCGTCTAGTGGGCTACGTACTTTGCGCTTTTTGGGTCTTGATAGTAATTGCGACGGCCTGGTCGCTTTACTCAGCGTTCGACCGGGAAATCTTTGAGCGTTACATGCCCAGAATGTTTGATGGGCTATTGATCACCTTGTATCTGGTGTTCGTATCCATTCTTGTGGGTGGGGTGTTGGCAATTCCGGTTGCGCTGGCGCGACTGTCCGAAAATGTGCTGATCGGCAAGATAGCTTTTGGGTATGTGTATTTCTTTCGGGGCACGCCGTTGCTAGGCCAGATGTTCCTGATGTATTACGGCGCCGGGGAGTTTTCTTCCCAGCTTGAGTCTGCCGGTCTGTGGTGGTTCTTTCGGGAGGCCTATAATTGCGTATTGCTGACATTCATATTGAACACAACGGCCTATCAGGCAGAGATTTATAAAACCGCTATTGAATCCATTCCACGTGGCCAGAGCGAAGCTGCCGAAACCCTTGGCCTCAAGAAAGCTCTAACGTTCCGAAAAATCATCATGCCGCAGGCATTGATTACCGCACTTCGCCCGCTTGGAAATGAAATTATCTTCATGATCAAAGGCTCGGCAGTTGCCAGTCTTGTAACGGTGTTTGATCTGATGGGGGCAACCCGACAGGCATTTTCGCGCACGTTTGATTTTAACGTCTATATCTGGGCTGCAATCATTTATTTTATTCTGGTGGAGATATTACGCCGGACCTGGAATTATATCGAGGCCCGGCTGACCCGCCATCTGGTGAGATAGTTGCGTTTAAACCGGACTTAGTCGGCTACCGGTACTGTATAGTTCAGACCAAGCCTGCCACCATCGGGATAAATTGTCTGACCAGTGATATAACTGGACATGGTGCTTGCCAGGAACACGGCGATGTCTCCGATTTCTGAAGGTTCACCTGCGCGACCCATGGGTGTGCGCGACATGATATTGCGCATCTTTGCAGGATCATCGGATACTTTTTTGAACATTTCAGTGGCAATGGAGCCGGGGCCAATGGCGTTGACACGTATACCTTCTTTTGCAAGCCGGATGCCCAGTGCCTTGGTCCACTGGTTCACACCGCCCTTGGACATAACATAAGGGGCAATTTCGGGAATAACGATGACAGCCTGGCACGATGACATGTTGATGATGACACCTCTCTGGCCATCAGCGGCCGGTGACTGTTTCAGCATTTGTTTTGCTGCCAATTGACCAGACAGAAAAACCCCTTTCAGATTTACTGCCAGAACGCGGTCATAGTCTTCTTCTGATAATTCGAGAGGATCAGATACATGCACGATACCCGCATTTGGCATCATGATATCGAGGCGACCATGGGTCTTTACCGCCAATTCAATGACCTTTTCGATATCTGCCTTGCGTGTAACATCGCAATGCGTGTACCGCACGTCATGCCCTGCATCCCGCAAGGATTTTGCGGCTGCTTCGCCCTGGTCATCGCTGACATCGCAAATGATGACCTTGGCACCGTGTTCGGCAAACCTGGTTGCAGATGCAAGCCCAAGCCCTCCGGCAGCGCCAGTAACGATTGCAATTTTTTCCTTGAGCAGCATGATACTATGGTTCCTGGTATTTGATGGGTTCAATGCTGCACCCTTTCAAATGAAGCCCCGAAGCGTCAAGCCTGTTTGTGTGTCATGACTATTGAAAAATCCTCCAACCTGATTGTTTTCTGTTCTGATGAACATGCACGCCGCGTTGCGCGTTGCTATGGTGATCCGGTGGTGAAAACGCCAACCCTTGATACCATTGCGCGACTTGGCACGCGCTTCACCAGTGCTTATACGCCATCGCCGATTTGTGTGCCGGCACGGGCAAGCCTGGCCACGGGGTTGCCGGTTCACGAAACTGGATGCTGGTCATCTGCACAACCCTATCACGGTCAACACGAAAGCTGGATGCATCGGTTGCGAGATGCAGGCCATCCAGTAGTGTCAATCGGCAAGCTGCACTTTCGACGCGGTGGCGATGATCATGGGTTCGATGAAGAAATAGAGCCCATGTATCTTGCAAATGAGGGAGCTGGGTGGGTGCAAGGATTGATGCGCGATCCCATGCCCGATTATGATGAAACGATAGAATTATCTCGCGAGATCGGTCCAGGTGAAACCAGCTATACCGAATATGATCGACGTATTGCCCATGCCGCAACGAAGTGGATCAAGAAGTATGCAACCAGATTCAAGACAAGGCCGTGGGTGTTGTTCGTTTCGTTTGTTTCACCGCACTATCCGTTGAAGTGTCCTGAAAAATTCTATCAGATGTATGAGCGTCAAACCTTGCCCACGCCACCTCGTCAACGCCCTGAACATGATGTGCTGGAGAAGATGGCAAGGTTCTGGAATTATGACGATCACTTTGATGACGGTCTGCGCGACATCGCGCGTAAGGGGTATTATGGTCTGGTCAGTTTTCTGGATGACAATATCCGCCAGGTGATGGAAGCGCTGGAGGATTCCGGCGCGGCGCGTGATACCAGCGTCATGTACATGTCTGATCATGGCGAGATGCTGGGCAGTCATGGTTTCTGGACCAAGTCTGTGATGTATGAAGACTCGGTTGGTGTTCCTTTGATGATGATGGGACAGGGTATTGCGCAATCGGTAAACACGACACCTGTCACACTGAACGATGTTGCGGCAACGATCTTGCGCTGTGTCGGTGTAGATGCGTCGCCCGCCCGTGAGCCATGGATGTCACGCCCGCTACAGGATTTTATTGCGAAAGGTGAGCCAGATCGGTTTGTGCTATCTGAGTACCATGATGGTGGTTCGCCCACAGGCATAACAATGCTGCGGTATCGAAACTGGAAGTACGTGCATTATGCAGGTGGCTATGCACCGCAATTGTTTGATTTATACGCAGACCCGCAGGAGCTTCGCGATCTTGGAATGTCGCGTGCGTATGAACGTGAAAGAGATATGCTGCGAACGCTTATGGGCCATGCACTTGACCCGGAAGAGACGAACAGACAAGCCTTTGAAGATCAGGCTAAGATGATCAAGGCATTGGGCGGAATGGAAGCTTTGCAAAAGATGCAGGGTTTTGGTCATACCCCGGTTGGATGAATGAATTGGAGAGTTTTGCATGACAGCACCACTTGACGACCTCAAGGTCGTGGAAATGGCCCGCATTCTGGCGGGACCCTGGATTGGCCAGACATTGTCTGATCTGGGTGCTGAGGTGATCAAGATTGAAAGTCCCGAAGGCGACGATACCCGTAATTGGGGTCCGCCATTTGTCAAGCGTGCTGACGGGTCTGATGGGGATGCCGCTTATTTCCATTCAGCCAATCGCGGCAAGAAATCTGTCATTGTCGACTTCAAGACAGAAGAGGGGCGAGAAACCATTCGAGCGCTTGTTGCTGATGCTGATGTATTTATTGAAAACTTCAAGGTAGGTGGCCTGGCCAAATATGGTCTCGACTATGCATCCTTGCGAGAGTTGAATCCTCAACTAATATATCTGTCGCTAACCGGTTTTGGCCAGACAGGGCCTTACGCACCAAAGGCTGGTTATGACTTCATGATTCAAGGTCTTGCCGGCATAATGGACCTGACCGGAGAAGCAGACGGGCAGCCGCAAAAAATTGGTGTTGCCTTTGCTGATATTTTCACCGGACTTTACGGCGTAATAGCCATTCAGTCAGCGCTTTTGGTGCGACAGCAATCCGGCAAGGGACAACACATTGACATGGCGTTGTTTGATACCATGAGTGCGGTATTGGCTAATCAGGCCCTAAATTATCTGGTGTCTGGCACCTCACCCAAGCGTATGGGTAATGCGCATCCCAATATTGTGCCTTATCAGGTGTTTCCTTCATCTGATGGCCATTTGATCATCGCCACCGGATCACAACCGCAATGGTCCAAGATGTGTGAGGTGCTGGGGCTTGATGAATTGATTGATGATCCTCGTTTCAAGACAAATCAGGACCGGGTCAGAAACCGGGATGAACTGGCGCTGCTGATTTCAGCCAGAACAAGCCAGCGCCCACGCGATGAAATGCTGAAGGAGTTTGAGGCAAAGTTCATTCCGGCCGGACCCATCAACTCGGTTGAAGATACATTCAATGATCCGCAGATCCAGCATCGTCAGTTGCGTATTGATGTGCCAGATGGAGATGGAGTGATGGTGCCGAGTGTACGCACACCGATCGTGTTTTCCGAAAGTACACTGAAACTCGACAAGGCAAGCCCGAAGCTGGGTGAACATACGCAAGAAGTTATGGCTTCGCTCAAGTCTCGCACAAGCTGATGGCATTTCTGACACAGCGTGACGTGCAACAAGTGGTTGCAGCCCTCGCCATCGGATTGGGTGGTGGTGCTGTTGCATGGCGTTTTGGTGTGCCTGCGCCCTGGTTGGCGGGATCTGTTGTTACGGTAGCGGCTGCATC
>JBAUGO010000214.1:0-2446 GCA_049679775.1 Anderseniella sp. | reverse complement strand
ATGCCCGGTGTGGGAAGGTCTGGCAGGGGGCGGTCGAGAACAGGCAAACGATCCGCAGAAAGGGTATGCGCCTCATCCAGCGATGCAACGCTCAAGATAAAGTCTGGATTAATGCCAAGTTGAGCGGCCCGGGTTCGCAGGGTTTGAGCACAGCCAATAACGCACAAGTTCACAGGCAGCATAGCGTTTTTCAGCTTGCTCGCCATGATGATGACATCAGGGCCGATGCCCGCAGGCTCACCCATCGTCACTGCCAATATTGCTGGTGTATGCACCATCGTCGCCTGGTCAGGCCCGCACGTTTCTCAGCCGTCTTCAGGCCGGAACGTCGGGTCCTTGTAGTCTATGAAACTTTCCTTGCGCGCTTCTGCCATTGATTGCTTGATCAGTTGCTCAAACTGTTCATTGCGCACAGACGCCTCTACCTGCTCGCGGCTGGGGCGTGGTGGTGATAGCTTGCGTGAGCCGCAGTTTGCAAACAGTCTGATACCTGTTGGGCCTGGTACTGGACCGATCATGTTTTTTGTACCGGCTTCGCGCAAGGCTTTTTGCAACTGTGGAGGAAGGCGGTCCTGATCAGCTTCAATTCGCTTGGCGATCTTGACGTTGAAAATATCACGGCTGGCGGCCTTGATGGAGTTGCATCCCTTATAGCGATCCATGATCTGGCGCGCTTCGATGGATCGTGCGTAGAGAAGTTGCTGGCGTATGGCTTCGGTGGTTTTTTCAACAGGCAAATCAACCTGCTGAATGGATACAATCGTGATGGGTTTCAATCGCGGATCAGAGATGATTTCATTGTACTTTGCATCAACCTTGGCTTGATCAACCGGCACGTCGGTCTTTACGTCCTGCTGCGCCATGACCCAGCGAATGTACAAGGTACCCTCGATCTGACGTTTCAAGGTGTTGCGATCGACACCTTTCTCGGCCAGACGCTTGTTCAAGGCTTCCGGTGTCACCTTCATCCGGCCCGTCATGTTGACAATGCGCTCATCCAACTCCTTGTCGGAGATCTGAAAATTCAGCTTCTTGGCTTTTGACTTCGCCACCTGTTCATTCACCAAGGTACCAAGAATTGACTTGCGGGTGGCAAGGTCAGGCTGAAGCGAAGCACCCAGGGCGTTTTCAAGGTTGATGCGCTGGGAAATATCGTAGTTGGTTACGGGCAGGTCATCGACGGTAACAGCCACACCTTGCGCGTTGCGAAGGCTGACCTTTTCAATACCGTTAGACGCAGGTTGTGCATTTGCAAATGCTGTATCTGTATCGCCAAGTGATGAATTATTGGCCAGAGCATTTGCCGGTTGTGCTCCTGATTGACCAGGGGCTGGTTGTGCCAGGGGTTGATTAAGCGGTGCGGATTGACCCACGGCAGGTTTGTCATCGGAAAAATAGTCATAGACATCCACCTGCTTGCCACAACCAACAAGTGTGAAAGTAGTCGTTGCAAGAATCAGTCTTGCAAGAGACCCCAGGCCGGTGAGTTTGCTTGTCAGCATTTTCATGATCTGTGCGTTTCTCATTCTTGCGAAAGGCTGGAACCGAATGACGTGCTGCCAAGGGTAATGAGTTCTACATTCAACACAAACGACCGCTCCCTGTCATTGACCACGTCAGTATCGAATGCTTCTTTGTACAACAGGCTCACCTTTGCGCAATCACAGTCAAACCTGATACCTGCATACCTGTTGACGATTTGATCCGCCTCGATGTCGTATCGGCCACCACCAATCAGACTTATGCCTGAGCCAATGTCAAACTCGGCCGATCCCCAAATCTGTTCAAGAGAGGTCGGTCTGCCATAAGCGACAGCCTCATCAACTTTCACATAATTTAGGTCCGTTTTAAGGCGATATAAAGTTCCCGACAGGCCGACATCCTGTTCTCGGATGGCAAGGCTGGAATGATCAAAGCGGGCTTGATAGCTGATTTTCCAGTTTCCTGTATGTTGATACCAGAATGCAGCAACGAGGTCCGAGTTGGTGCGATCCAGGCCGGAGCCATCCACGAAACTATTCTGTCCGGCTATGTGGAAAGACTGGCCAAAACTTGCATTCAGCGAGCTGCCATCATCGAGGCCGATATTGTACAAGAAGCCTGCATTGATGCGGGTGCCACCTTCATAGCGGTCATTTCCGGTGAACCTGTTTTCCAGGAACAGATTGGAGGTGGCGTAGTTGAGCGAAATCGCATCTTCGTTGCCCCATTTTTCAATGTTGCCTTCATTGGCAGATGAGATGAACTGCGCAATGGGGGTAACAACATGGGTGCCAAGGCTGTTGGCCATGAAGAACGGCATCCGGAATTCAACACCACCGGACGGCAGTATCCGCCCATCGGTTTCTTCTCCAAGGGTTGGGGGTGCAGTGGGGTTCACCAGTTCCTGCTCAGGCACATTGTTGGATACCAGTAGGTCACCACGCACACGAGCAAACGGTGTCAC
>JBAUGO010000213.1:0-1598 GCA_049679775.1 Anderseniella sp. | reverse complement strand
GTTCGCAAGGGCCACGATCAAACCCTTGAAGCTCATGCCTGGCTTAAATCCGGTGATGCAATTGTAACAGGGACCCTGCCTGATCTTGAAACCTACGCACACATCCCCACAGCGCAGGCGCCAATGCAGCGAGATGCTTTCAGGTGAGTCGTGATGGAGCTCTGAAGCAGAGGGATTATCCCGTATTTTATTTTAATGATTTTTTAGCCACTAAATGCTTGCCGAATCAGCTTTGCAGATTCTTGACTCTTTACACCTGCGCGCGGCTGTTGCTTGCGACGTGGTTCATCTTGCCGCCCTGCCGGGTCGGCCCGTCAGTAAAAGTCCAACCGATGTGTAAAACCTGAATGTAGAGAGCATTCAGGAAGATTGAAGATTCGCAGGAGACTAAGCACGATGCAGACCCCAAGCACTCCCGTTTTGCTGGAATCAGTACGGAAATCTCAAATGCTGGACTGGAGCTTACCGCACCTGCTGATAGAGAGCATTGCAACAATTACCAAGAACGGCAGCGTGTCTATTACTGACGGCTGCGCCAACTGTGGCCGCGACGGAACCTGATCCCGTCGCATCACAACCAGCGCATCTTTAGATCACAAAGTCATCGACGCTCAAGCTTGCGATTGAGCTGACACCATGCAGGTAAACACTGTCATCTGCGTCCAGCTGGATCGTGACACCACCTCCAGTGACACTTGATGCAGCCTGTACCGCAGTCAGATCAGCAAATCCAAATGCACTGATATCAAGCTGATCTTCAGACCCGGCCCCAAAAGCAAAGTCCCAGATGCGGTCATAGCCGCTGCCATCCTCGATGATAAACATGTCATCACCGGCGCCACCGTACAGGTGATCATTGCCACCACGACCATTAATGATGTCATCGCCATCGCCGCCGAACAAGTTATTGGCAGAACCGTTGCCGAATATCTGGTCATTGAACTCTGAGCCGAGAACGCCTTCTATATCGTTGAAGATGTCGCCTGCCGCATCACCGGTGTTCAACAATGTGTTGGCCATGTCAACCAGAACCCCGGTGTTGGCGCTTGTGTAGGACGCCCTGTCCCACCCACCAACGCCGCCGTTCAGGGTGTCGGCACCTGCACCACCGTCAAGCCGATCACTGCCCGACCCGCCATTTAGCGTATCATTGCCACCATTTCCGAACAAGAAGTCACTGCCATCGCCGCCATCAATCACGTCATCAGCAGCTGTACCAATGCCAAGATCTGCATTGGAACCACCGGAAAACACACCTGTGTACAGGCTAACATTCAGGCCGACAGTAACTTCAAAAACGCCACCGCTGCCATCATCGACACGAACGATCACCTGGTCCGACACGACATTGCCAGGGACCAGGGTATTCGACGCCTTCACAACCAGTTGATCACCCACGATTTCAAAATCCGGATGAACGATCGGCGTGCCAGTCCCGTCCACGATGGTAAATGTGTGAGTATCAGAAACATCCACGTCGGCAATATTGCTAAAATCAGCAATCGCCGAACCCACAGTCACGTTGGCATGTGTGCCAAGATTGCAGACATTGAGGTAAGCCTGATAGGCAACAACGCCGCCCACATCCACTGAACTCG
>JBAUGO010000212.1:0-4866 GCA_049679775.1 Anderseniella sp. | reverse complement strand
GTATCTTTCCTGCCCGTTGCGTGCGGACAAGGTAAAAGAGCTCTAACCGGAATCACGCCCCTTTACTGGTCAGACTTTTGGGCCCCCTATTGAATATGCTCGGTATGCTGCGCACCCCGGAGCCCCTCACACATCCAGCTCGTCGACGTCCACAAATCGGGCGCGTTCGGTGATGAAGTTAAAGCGGTCTTCGGGCTTGTTACCCATCAGCTCCTGCACCACGCGGGCGGTAATCTTTGCTTCGTCATCCGCCATTTGCACCTGAAGCAGCGTGCGTTTTGACGGGGTCATCGTGGTTTCCTTCAATTGGCTTGGCAACATTTCACCCAGGCCCTTGAAGCGTGAAATCTCAACCTTGCCACGACCAGAAAAATCTCCCGCCAGCAATTCATCCTTGTGCGCATCATCGCGGGCATAGGCAGACCTTGTGCCCTGGACGAGACGATAGAGAGGCGGCACAGCGAGATACAGGTGGCCCTCTTCAATCATCCTTGGCATGAGACGGTAGAAGAACGTGATCAGCAACGAACAGATATGCGCACCGTCAACGTCGGCATCAGTCATGATAATGACCTTCTCGTAGCGCAGGTCATCCTCTCGGTACTTGTCACCCGTACCGCAGCCCAGCGCCTGCAAAAGGTCGCTGAGTTGCTGGTTGGCAGCAAGCTTGTCCCTGGTGGCGGAGGCAACGTTGAGAATTTTACCCCTCAACGGAAGAATCGCCTGATTGGTTCGGTTCCGCGCCTGCTTGGCAGAGCCACCGGCCGAGTCACCTTCAACGATAAATAGTTCCGAGCCTTCCCGTCCCGACGCTGAACAGTCCGCCAGCTTGCCGGGTAACCGCAGCTTGCGAACGGCTGTCTTGCGGCCCACATCCTTTTCGGCACGACGGCGCATCCGGTCCTCGGCGCGCTCGATAACCCATTCGAGAAGCTTGTCAGCCTGTGCTGGATGACCGGTCAGCCAATGGTCGAAATGGTCTGAAACCGCCTTGTCCACGATGCGAGATGCCTCAGCGGTGGCAAGTTTTTCCTTGGTCTGACCCTGAAATTCAGGTTCGCGAATGAATACTGACAGCATGATACCCGCTGATGTCATCACATCATCGGTTGTTATGGTCGAGCCGCGTTTGTTGCCGGACAATTCGGCATATGACTTGAGCGAGCGCGTCAAGGCAAAGCGCAAGCCCTGCTCATGAGTGCCGCCTTCTATGGTTGGCACGGTGTTGCAATAGGATGATACAAAGCCATCTGCACCACCAAACCACGCAATTGCCCACTCAACCGAGCCATGGCCGCCTTCCTTCTTGACCTTGCCTGCAAAGATTTCTCCCGTCACACGGGGCCGACCCTGGATAGCTTCCTCAAGATAATCCTTCAGACCGCCTGGAAAATGCAGCACCGCCTTTTGTGGCGTTTCATCCTTCTCATCAAGGTGAACCGGGTCCACGGACCAGCGGATTTCCACACCACCAAACAGATAGGCTTTTGAGCGAGCCATCTTGAACAGGCGGGCGGGTTTGAACTTTGCACCCTTGCCAAAGATTTGCTCATCCGGCTTGAACCGGACCCTGGTGCCGCGTCGATTGTGTACCTTGCCTTCATTGGAGATCGGGCCCTGGGCATGCCCTCGCGAATAAATCTGGCGATACAGTATCTGGTTGCGGGCAACTTCGACCTCAAGCACCTCGGAGAGCGCATTTACAACCGACACCCCGACACCATGCAGACCACCGGACGTTTCGTAGACCTTGCTATCAAACTTGCCACCCGCATGCAGCGTCGTAAGGATCACCTCCAGGGCTGATTTGTCCTTGAACTTGGGGTGCGGATCTATCGGAATACCGCGTCCATTATCTGTGACGCACAAATAGCCATCCGCATCATATTCCACTTCGATAAAGGTGGCGTGGCCTGCCACTGCTTCGTCCATCGAATTGTCGATCACCTCGGCGAACAGATGATGCAGCGCCTTTTCATCAGTGCCGCCAATATACATGCCTGGACGGCGGCGAACTGGCTCCAAACCTTCCAGTACCTCAATGTCAGCAGCCGTATACCCAGCCTCTCCGGCCGGATGCTTGCGGACAAGCTCCACAACTGGCTTTGGTGAGGCGGGCTGAGGTGGTGCATCGCTTGAACCAAACAGATCTAAAGATTTCGACATCGGGCTTCCGGCAAAAATTACGAATCATAAAGTGGGAGTATGCCACGCGATCCATACAAAAGGCGAGTTTCCGACGATACCGTTTTCAAGTGATGACAATTTGGCAATATGACAATTATTGAAAAAAGCGACAGTATTGGAAAACGGGTCTCATAAAAAACAGCCCCGCACATGGGGGGATGTGCGAGGCTGAATAAGTGGCGCTTCGGGATTTTTCAAAGTGAGGGGGAACTTTGAAATCCTGAAGCTTGTCAATCAAATCGGCGGACTTGGCAGGGGAATTCAGGGGCTCCGCACAAGATTTGACCGGCCATTCAATAAATCGCGGTTCTGGTTCACTAGATGAGCCCGAACCACTTATTGCAGTAATGCTGCCATTAACAGGCAGTTCTCACTATCAATAATTTAGTGAACTCCTTCAGTGACCCAGGGTCAAATCACATTTTACGTGAAGACTACTGACTTGTCTCTATGCGGACAAATGTAAGCCCTGGCGGCTGGTTTGTGCCGCGCAGGGCTAATGGCATATTTGCCTGAATCCGGTCTTAAACCAGATATATCGTGATACGGGAATACCCGTTATTCTATCGTTTAGTGATGTCTGTGTAACTGTATTGGTCAATAATAGTCCGAACATTTTCTGTTCAGGCCATGGTCACGACTTACAGTGACTTATGCTCAGGCGGCGTCATTTTTCTAGGCCTCCGTGCTTCTGTATGAACACAAGACTGCACCTTGATGACGCGCACCGTCAAATCACAAATAGGGTCAACAAGCCTTACATAAATTGCTTACTGCCTGGCCTCACCCATGTCGCGATCGAACAGGAGGCCACTCAGCGCCACATAATCATCACGTAACGGAGTGGATTTGCGCCACGCCATGGCAACAGTTCGAGCAGGTTGCAAACCAGCAAATTGCAAGAGCTTTATACGCTGGTCGACGGTCTGTCCGTTTATACACATCTCAGGAAGCAAAGTGACCCCATGACCATTGGCCACCATTTGCATGATTGTACTCAGTGACGAAGCACCCAGTGCGCGCGACAGTTTGGCACTGCCGATATTGCAAAAATTCAAAACCTGTTCACGCAGACAGTGCCCCTCACCCATCAACAACAACCTGTCATCCTCTATCATATCCATTGATGCCTTGCGATTTGGCTCCATGGACTTGTCATCGCGCAGGGCAAGCAGGAAGCGATCATCAAACAGGGCACGAACCTCAAGCTCGGGAAATGTCAGCGGCAAAGCTGCCACGATTACATCGAGCCTGCCAGCCTTCAACTCATCGACCAGCGTTTCCGTGACCGCTTCGCGCAAGCGCAAATCGAGATCGGGATATACACTGGTCAGCTTGGTAAGCAGGTTCGGCAGGAGGTAAGGCGCGATGGAGGGAATGGCTCCCAAACGCAAAACACCGCTCAAGGTGCTTGCTCGTTCTCGCGCACAGTCCTCCAGGTCTGACACCGCAGTTAGAATGGCACGAGCGCGGCGCACGGCCTCTTCGCCTTGCGGCGTCAGAGACACCTGCTTGGGTGAGCGCTCAAGCAATGCAACGCCCCAGCTTTCCTCAAGCGCCTTGATCTGTTGCGACAATGCCGGTTGTGATACGGCGCATTCCGCCGCCGCCTTGCCAAAATGACTGTGGCGAGCGATGGCTTCCAGGTATCTGAGTTGGCGCAAAGTTGTCATGATAACGATAATCATAGCTTATCACGTCACGACTAATCACCCTTTTCTTTTGTATGCAGGTTGGGCAAGCTGACACGCATGAAGCGTGCTGACATATTTCCTGAAGCTGAGTTGCCGGACGCAGCATCGCTGATCGCGGATGGCAAGGCACTGGTTACGCACTGGCAGGTTGGTGCATCGCCGTTTCAGTCACTTCATGGCATTAAATGCGAAGCTGACTACAAGAGAAAATGCGTTGCAAACGGCAAACTTATGCAGCATGCCCAGATCGGGTGGCGCGACCCTTCAAAGTCTCGCGATGCATGGTCTGAAATACATGATCAATGCGCCAGGAAAGGCGTCACAGTGGACCGGTATGGCATTTGCCTGGACTGGAGCATGGGCGTGCCGCGGGACCAGCGTGCCAGCGCAATGCGCGGTACCGGCTTGTTGCTGGATAGTGTGGAGGATTTTGCCAAACTCACCGGCGCAGCACCCGTCGCAGCCCATTTTGGAGACTTCGTGCTCGGGTTTCCGGCAGCAATTGAAAACACCTGTGCGGCACTGGCTGCAGGATCAACAAGCATTGGCAATCTAGGGCAGTACTTCACCTTCCGCCTGCATGGTCATTCGGATGATCTTGTCTGCACGAGCGCTACGGTGACTGCACTTTCCCTGATTGCTGCCCAGCCTGTTGGCGTGATGGTCCATTCAAACCTGGATGACGGGTTTGCCGCCCTGTTTGGAGATTTGTCATCGGTGATGGGGGCTGTATTGCTGGAACGCCACATTGGCAGATTGCTCGGTGTTGAGGTCAGCCATTGCTGGGGGCATCATTTTGCTGATCCAGTGCGGCGGCTGGCATTTCATCTGGCGCTGGCGGAGGTGACTGAAGGCACACAAGGCACCATGATATATGGCAACACCACCAGCTATCGTGGCACACGCGAAGAAAATTTCGCCAGCCTGTCAAGCTACCTTTCAATGGACATTGCGGGTCAACTCCTGGTGCCTACGGGTCATGCAA
>JBAUGO010000211.1:0-1711 GCA_049679775.1 Anderseniella sp. | reverse complement strand
GGATCGCACATGATGTCAGATCTGTCGTTAACTCAGGCCTATTAATCACATTTGATAATACCTAAGTGACTTGCGGTAAGCGATTGCACGGAGTACTAAACGGCAATCTTTTCTTAAAAACTCAAGGGAATATTCCAAATGGCGCGCAATAAAATTGCACTTATCGGCGGTGGCATGATCGGCGGAACACTGGCTCATATGGCAGGTCTGAAAGAGCTTGGCGACATTACCATTTTTGACATTCTTGAGGGCATGCCTCAAGGCAAGGCGCTGGATCTGGCCGAGAGCTCTCCTGTGGATGGCTTTGATGCCAAAATCGAAGGTGTCAATCAGTATGAAGGCATCAAGGGCGCTGATGTTGTAATTGTAACGGCTGGTGTGCCGCGCAAGCCCGGCATGAGCCGCGATGATCTACTTGAGATCAATCTGAAGGTGATGAGCCAGGTTGGAGCAGGCATCAAGAAATATGCGCCTAAAGCCTTTGTCATCTGCATCACCAACCCGCTTGATGTGATGGTGTGGGCACTACAGAAATATTCCGGTCTGCCATCAAACATGGTTGTGGGCATGGCGGGTGTACTGGATTCAGCACGCTTCCGGTATTTCCTGGCTGAGGAATTCAAGGTTTCTGTTGAAGACGTCACAGCCTTTGTGCTGGGCGGCCATGGTGACACGATGGTGCCGCTGGTGCGCTATTCCACGGTTGCAGGTATTCCGGTACCTGATCTGATCAAGATGAAGTGGACCACGCAAAAGCAGATCGACAAGATTGTTCAGCGCACACGTGATGGTGGTGCGGAGATTGTTGGCCTGCTGAAGACCGGCTCGGCCTATTATGCACCAGCAGCCTCCGCCATAGCCATGGCTGAAAGCTTCCTGAAAGACAAAAAGCGTGTTCTACCGTGTGCTGCACAAGTCAATGGCCAGTATGGCCTCAATGATCTTTATGTGGGCGTGCCAACCGTGATCGGTGCTGGTGGTGTTGAGCGCGTTGTCGAGATCAAGCTGGATTCAGCAGAAAAGGCCGAACTCAAAAAATCCATCACAGCCGTACACGGCCTGATGGATGCGGCAAAGAAGATCGCACCTGATCTGGCGTGATGACTTTTAAAGCCCGGCAGGCTGATACCGGTCGGGATAAATTTTGGTATGTGGTATACCAGCATCTTTACCTTTGTGCGATTTCGGTGTTCACTTGCCAAATGCCACACGAAAAACGGGACCATTAACGGGAAACCAATTCAATGAACATTCACGAGTATCAGGCCAAAGCCTTGTTGAAGTCCTTTGGTGTACCAGTATCTGCCGGTGTGCCAATCATGAAGGCGGAAGATGCCAAAGCTGCTGCTGATGCCCTGCCAGGTCCGGTATGGGTGGTGAAGTCGCAGATCCATGCAGGCGGGCGCGGCAAGGGCCGGTTCAAGGAGCTTGGGCCAGATGCGGCCGGTGGTGTTCGTGTGGTCAAGTCGCGCGAAGATGTGGTAAAAAATGCCATGGAAATGCTGGGCAACACCCTGGTGACCAAGCAGACCGGACCGCAAGGCAAGCAGGTCAACCGACTTTACATAGAAGATGGTGCAGATATCAAACGCGAACTTTATCTGTCCATTCTGGTGGATCGTACAGTAGGGCAGGTTGCGTTTGTGGTTTCAACAGAAGGCGGCATGGACATTGAAGCTGTCGCAGAAGAAACCCCTGAAAAGATCATCAC
>JBAUGO010000210.1:0-4614 GCA_049679775.1 Anderseniella sp. | reverse complement strand
CCAGGAGTGACGTCTGCTGTGCGCTTGTATTTTGTCCAGATCAGCTTGAACAATGGCAGGAAGATCAAAATGATCGCTATGACTGTGATCGGTCCGGCGATTGGTCTGGTGAAGAAGATTGACGGATCACCCGATGACAACAGAAGCGACTGGCGCAGTGTTGGCTCGGCGATTGGGCCAAGCACAATGGCCAGCACTGCTGGTGCAACCGGATAATCCAGCTTGCGCAAGAAGTACGCACCGATACCGAAGCCAAGCATCAGCCAAACATCGTGCATATCCTGCGTGGCGGCATAACCACCCACGACAGACAAAACAAAGATCATCGGCGCAAGCACCGTGAACGGCATCCTGAGCATCCAGATGAACAGGGGAATAAACGCGATGTTGATTATCAGGGCGAACAGGTTCGAGACATAGAACGAACCAATGAGGCCCCAGACAAATTCCGGCTGGTCGGTGAACAGGCGTGGACCCGGTGTCAATCCCCAGATCACCATACCCCCCAGAAGGATGGCAGTGGTAGGTGAACCCGGGATACCAAGTGTCAACATGGGCAGCATGGACCCTGTCGAGGCAGAGTTGTTTGCTGCTTCAGGCGCTGCAACACCACCAGGGTGACCCTGCCCAAATTCTTCCGGGTGTCTAGCCACCATTTTTGCCACACCATAAGACATCAGTGAGCCTGGTGTCGCACCAGCCGCTGGCAGGATGCCCACAAAGAAGCCGAGGAATGATCCGATTGCAGTGCCCTTCCAGCCGCGCCGCATACCTTCCTTTGCATCAGCAACAATGCCCTTTACCGACATTTTGGCATCGGTGGAGGTGATCTTTCCACGCGTTGTTTCGATGGTCCACAACATCTCACCGATGCCATATACGCCAATGGCCAGAACGAGGAAGTTGATGCCGTGCAGGAAGCCCGAGATATCAAAGAACACAAGGCGTGGAGCACCGGATATTTCATCAAAACCAACGGCCGCAAAAACCAGACCAATGCAGATTGAGAAAATTGTTTTCGGGATGTCATCGCCACCAAGGCCAACAAAGGTCGCGAAGGCAAGCAGCATGAGGGCGAAAATTTCCGGATTGCCAAAACTTAGCGCCACTGATGCGAGCAAGGGCGCAAAGGCTGTAAACAAGACGTTGGAAATTGTACCGCCAACAAAAGAGGCAAGGGCGGCCGTGATGAGTGCAAGCGATGCCCTGCCCTTCAGCGCCAGCGGCCTGCCATCAAACGTGGTGGCAACGGCCGTCGAGGCCCCCGGTATACCCAATGTAATCGAGCTGATGGCACCGCCATACATGGCGCCATAATAGATTGCAGCCAGAAAGATGATGGCAGAAGCAGGCGGAACCAGAAATGTGATCGGCAGCAAAATTGCCACACCGTTCACCGAACCAAGCCCCGGCATAGCACCTATGAACAAGCCAAGCGTTACGCCAACCAAAATTAGCAAGAGATTGATTGGTTGCAATGATATCAGAAAACCACTGCCCAATTGTGCCAGAATATCCATCATGTCAGTACGCGCCTCTCGCTTGCAGCAACATCAGTTGCGCTTCGGTCAATAAATGATTGTGTTGAGATAGTTGAAAACGGGTTCCAGGAAAGCCATGCCTTTTGGCAAGGTGATGCGCATCAGCGCTTCGAAGAAGAAGAAAAACGAGATCGGGACGAGGAATGTCATCAACAGGGTAAGCGTCCACGTATGGCGCCCCAGGAACCTGAGGTAATAAAACAGGAACACAGCCATGGCACCATACATGGAGATGATGTTCACAAGCGCGATGAACCCGAATATTCCACCCCCCACAAGCAACAGCATCTTCTTGCCATAGGCATCCAGAAATGGCTCGGTTGATTGAGATGGCGGGGATGTGCCACGCATAGCATTGTAGGCAATGAGACCTGTACAGATCAGCATGATCCCCGAAAGCCAGAACGGCCATGCCCCCCCACCTGGTCCTTCGTCAGGGATATACATTACATTGAGTTCTGTGCTCTTCCACATAAAGTAGATCGACATGACTGCCAGAATACCGGCTGTTATGAATTCTGCGCGCCGCATGGCGGCTCCTCCCGTGCGCCATCATTCGTGCAAACCACATTGGCCTATGCACGTGACGACATTACAAGTTGTTTCGTTGGCTGGAGCAGCCCGTCAAAACGGATCAGACTGCTCCAGGTATTTGTTAAATCAGGCTTGTCGCCGATGATTACTCGCCGAGCGCCTTCAGAAGGTTGGTGTGATTGGTCACCTGTGTTGCCCAATAAGCCTTCTGTGCATCTGCTTCCATTGGCAGTGGTGAAAGGCTCTCAGACTTCAGGTAGCCCTGCCACTCTTCACTGTCATAGATCGTCTTGAACAGGTTCTGGTAATAGGCAGCTGCTTCAGCCGACATGCCAGGCGCACCAACAACGGCACGTTGGTTGTAGTAGGAGAAATCCTTGCCCAGTTCCTTGACAGTGCGAACTTCTGGGAAGTTTGGTGAACGTTCATCGGAGAAAGACAACAGAGGCACAACATCGCCATTGTCGAAGAAGCCCTTGGTTTCAGAAGGGTTGTTCACGGTTGCCATGATCTGCTTGCCTGCAAGATCCTTGGCAACTGCACCACCGCCCTTGTAAGGGATATACTTGACCTTGATGCCGTAGTTCTGCTCCATCCAGGCGATGACGATAGAGTCTTCCTGACCCTTGCCTGTGCCGCCCATGACGTACTCACCATTGGCTGCCTTGACGGTTTCAAGCCACTGTTCGAATGTGGTGATACCTGAATCCTTGTGTACCCAGAGCACGAACGGATCAACGCCCATCATGTAGACAGGTGTGAAGGTCTGGATATCAATGCCCAGGTTTGCCTGACGCAGAGGGGTTGTGAAGAACGAGTTCAAGGTGACCAGCAATGTGTGGTCCTTGTCGCTGGCTGTGTTCAGCGCGATGAGAGCTTCAGCACCTGAACCACCACCCTTGTTATTTGGAACAAGTGGGCGAGGTGTCAGTTTTTTCTTTTCAGCTACTGATTGCAGGAAACGTGCAATCTGGTCAGCGCCACCACCAGCACCAGCCATGATAACAAAATCAATTGGCTTGACCGGCTCCCAGGCTTGAGCCTGAGTTGTGGTTCCGACAACGGATGCTGTCATCGCGCAGGCAAACATGAAGCCCATTGCAATTCTTCTTGTAAATTTCATCAGTATTCCTCCCTTCGAGGTCTCTATTAACAACGGTCATGAAGTGGCCGTTGAATTTGGGTAATCCTTGTGCAGGTTCTTGGTATATCTAGCACACACAAGATCGTATCGATTTGGCGGACAGCATCAAGCCTAAAATCACCATCCGTAACTCTTTGGCACTATTGCTTGACTTATATTTTCCTCCTTTGAAATCAGCGCTTTAATGACACATAAGAATTGGCATTGTTGCATTGTCCACGATGTACTGGGTGGCACCACCTAATATCATCTCTCGTCCGCGACTGGACCCGTAAGCCCCCATCAACAGACAATCTGCACCCACAGAAGCAGCCCCTTCGAGAAGGGTTTTTCCTGCATTGCTCGAAGAAGCAATTTCAGTGTGCGTCGCCTTGATGTCATGGTCGGCAAGGAAGCTTGTCAGGTGGCCTGCATTCAGTTCCAGTTTTGCATCACCCATTGTGATGATCGAAACTTTCTTCGCATTGGCAAGTAATGGCATACCAAGGGAAATAGCTCGCGAAGCTTCGCGTGACCCGTTCCAGGCAATTGCCACATGAGCACCGATCTTCTTTGGTGAAGGTGGCGGTGGACACATCAGCACGAGTGACCCCGTATTGACCAATGCGGCTTCAAGCGTATTGCGGCCCACAGCGCGATCGCGATCGGGTCTTGCAACCGCAACCACATCCGCAAGACGGCCACGTATAGAGACAATGTTTGCCTGCTTGCCACGCTCAATCCGCCAGGTTGCAGACAGCTTGTCGTTTGGATGCGGTTTGCCGGCTTCGATCATCGTGAGTTTGAACTGGCGCGCATAGGCTTCGAACTTGCGGGTGACTTCAGCTTCTTCAGCATCGGCAAGCCCCTCACCTGACTTTGCAATTTGCTCACGCAGGATATTTGGCACTGACACGCCGAACGGTATCAGGTCTTCCGGCCCCGGGCGGCAATGAACGGCTTCGATGTGTGTCGCCTTGCCTGACAGTGCAATGGCGTGTGCCAGCACATTCTCACCTTTGCCGTCATTGCGAATGGGAACAAAAATCCTGCGTACAGCCATGTTACTTTTCCCACTCAACTGTTTGTGACAAACCCATCATGACCCCAATACCGAACCGGGTTCAACACCCGCAGATACGGCCCAGTCCTTTGCAGACATTTTGTCGCTGCCATCGGGGCGAACCCGCAAGATTTTGATGCGACCACCAATAAGCTGGACTGTGACACCTTCATCATCGACCGCGATGACCTTGGACGATACACCATCGCCTGGTACGCGCTGGCAGTCGAAAACCTGTACTTCGGCTCCGTTCAAGGTGGTCCAGGCGCCAGGGCTTGGGTTGGTGCCACGGATAAGGTCATAGACCTGTTTCACCGGCTTGTTCCAGTCGATGGCTGCATGTTTTTTCATAC
>JBAUGO010000209.1:0-2680 GCA_049679775.1 Anderseniella sp. | reverse complement strand
CTAGAAGCGTGTACCAACCGAGAAACGAACAAGTTCGGTTTCGTCAAAGTCTTCCTTGACCAACGGATAGGCAACATCGAGCCGCAATGGCCCGAACGGTGACTGCCAGATCAAGCCTGCACCAACTGCGGCACGGAACGCCAAGCCTTTGCCGACGACTTCGCAATTTCCGTCGGCGATCGGAGGACCGACTTGAGTTATACAATTAGGGTCAGTCAATGTGGTCGATGAAACCTCAGGCGCACCAAACGCCGTACCAAAGTCAGAGAAGACAGCGCCTTCGAGACCGAATGCTTCAGGCAGTCCAAGCGGGAAGTTGACTTCCAGTGTACCGATTGCATAAGTCGTTGCACCAATGGAGTCAAAAGAACCATCAAACTCGTTTCGCATGCGCGGGCCGATGCCGGAGCGGGCAAACCCGCGCAAACTGTCACCACCCTTGAAGAAGCGGTCAAGAATTGGCACTTTATCACCATCTGGGAACGGCTCGATATGGCCAGCATTGCCTTCCACTTTCAGCACAACACCATCAAACAGCAATGGCATGAAGTAATGCGCCTGGACTTCAATCTTGCCAAACTCCACATCACCACCAAGACCGGCAACTTCACCATCAACCTTGATCCGAACACCTGAAGTCGGGCGGCTCGGATGGTCGAGGTCGGAATAAAGATAGGTCAGGCCGACTTTGGAAATCAGGTCGGTTCCTTCGGCTTCACGAATTGCACGAGAGGCTTCTGCTTGATTGCCGACATCAATATCACGGTAGGTCAGTGAATACCTGCCAAATATGGAGTTGTAATCATCAAGACGGGTGCCAAGACGCAGTGCACCACCAACCTGCTGGGTCGTGAATGATGATTCTTCTTTTGTATCGGTGCGGCTACCAAATATATCAAAACCTGCTGATATATCGCGATCCAGGAAATACGGATCCGTATAGCTGGCATTTATTGACTGGCGTTTGAAGCTGAGCGATGTGGACAGGCTGGCCTGGTTGCCAGTGCCCAATAGATTACGCTCGGAAACAGAAATCGAACCAATCGCCTGTTCGGTCGTGGAATACCCAACCGAGAAATTAATCGTGCCTGTAGACTTCTCAACAAGATCAATCACCACCACAGCAAGATCAGGTGCACTGCCCTCTTCTTGGCGGATGTCAATTTTTTCAAAGAAATCCAGACCCGTCAGCCTGCGACGTGCACGGTCAATCAGAATGCGATTATAGGCATCGCCTTCAGCAATATTCAGTTCACGACGGATAACTTCATCCAGTGTACGAACATTGCCAACAATATCGATCCGCTCCACGTAAACACGCGGGCCTTCATCAATGTTGTACAGAATGCTGAGGCTCTGGCTTGCAGGGTCACGCTCTATTTTGGGTTGCGCGCGGGCAAAGGCAAACCCGGATTTGCCAGCTTCAAGCGTCATTTTTTCAACGGACTTGTCCACCTTGCTGGCATCATAAACCTCACCAGCACTCTCCTGTACTGCTTCTTGCAGCACCCGGGGATCTATCGACGTGGCTCCAGAGTTCACCGTAACATTGCTGATACGATATTGCGGACCTTCGTTGATAACGAAGTTTACAGCAAAGTTTGACCCATCAGGAAGCAATTGCGCATCCGCAGAAACAATCTCGACATCTGCAAAACCATTTTTGAGATAGTGCCTGCGCAAAAGTTCCTTGTCGAAATTCAACCGATCGGGATCATAATTATCAGTCGTGGCAAAGAATTTCCACCAGGCAGATTCTGAGGTCGTAATCACTGACGACAACTGACCAGACGAAAACGCATTATTACCCTGGAAGGTAATACTGCCGATGCCGGTCTCGCCGCCTTCGGTGACCTGATAAACAAGATCAACACGGTTCTGGCTTAGTGGTACCAGTTGTGGAGTGACGCGAGCGTTGAAATATCCTGAGCGGCGATAAAGCGCTTCAATGCGTTGTACGTCTTGGGCGGCGCGGGCACGAGTGTAGATTGTGCGCTCTTGCAGCGTTATCTCAGACTTGAGTTTCTTGTCATCCAGTTCATCATTGCCCTGGATTTTTACTTCGTTGATAAGCGGGTTTTCCTCAACCTGCACGACAACGGCAGAACCACGACGGAACATGCGCACATCAGAGAAAAATCCGGTCTGGAACAGTGCCTTGACCGATGCGTCAATCTGGGCATCGCTGACCGGTTCACCTGCATTGAATTGCATGTAGGCACGGATAGTGTCTGGTTCGACACGTGCGTTACCTTCAACAATAATGCCAGTAATAGTCTGGGCAAAAACAATCTGGGGCGAAACCAGCTGTGCAGCAACTGGCAGAACTATCCCCATAGCCAGCATCAGCTTGGCAGTCTTAATCAAATTCTTGCCCATGGACGAGCTATCTACCCCAAAAATACATTTCGTTGATAACCCACCCATGTCACCAACTGCCCAACAAACTTCTACGCTGATTTGCTCTGCGATTGAACCCTTATCTATTTGTTTTTTTTCATGACTTTGAGGCGAAAATCAGATTGCCCCAACGACATTTCATAGAAAATCAGGTAAAATCATTCCACGTTGCGAACAACATAAGACCAATAACCAGCGCAAACCCTACCTTAAAGCCAAACTCCTGGGCTTTTACACCCAATGGCTTACCCCTTACAGCCTCGAAAAAATAATACATTAA
>JBAUGO010000208.1:0-1998 GCA_049679775.1 Anderseniella sp. | reverse complement strand
AACTGAAAACGGCCCATGAAACCGGAAAGCCAAGCTACGTGCGATGAATAACAGCAGCGACAAGATCGAAGGGTATCGTAAGGATATTGATGGCTTACGTGCGCTTGCAGTCCTGAGTGTAATCGCTTTTCACGCCGGTTTGTCCATGCTGCCGGGTGGATTTGTCGGTGTTGACATCTTCTTTGTAATTTCAGGTTTCCTGATAACGAAGCTGATCTTTACAGAGCTTGAGACCAACATCTTTACTCTCAAGGGCTTCTGGTTGCGCCGCGTAAAACGCATCCTGCCTGCCTTATTGGTCATGGTTGTGACGTCCCTGATCGCAGGTTGGTTCATCCTCATGCCCAACGATCTGAAGGATCTGGGTCAGTCAGCATTCGCGCAAAGCCTGCTTTCATCCAATTTTTATTTCTGGCTCAAAGCTGACTATTTCGCCCCTCCAAGCTTGCAAAAACCACTCTTGCATACATGGACTCTCTCTCTTGAGGAGCAATTCTATATAACGCTTCCTATTCTGCTGATTCTGCTTAAAAAATCTTTTGGGCAAGTCAGCTTTGTTATACTTAGTATCGCCCTTGCCGTCAGTTTGGTGGCGTCAATTACATCCACGCCTGACAATCCAACACTGGCCTTCTACACCTTGCCATTCAGAGCCTGGGAATTCCTGCTTGGGAGCTTGCTTGCCCACAAGCTGATTAATGAACTACCTCGCTCAAGCAGTCATTTATGGCTGAACACAGCCCTGGCCGCTGCAGGTCTTGCCGCAATCATGACCGCATTGGTAGTGTTCAACGAAAATACTTTGTTACCGGGATATGCGAGCTTGCTGCCTTGTCTTGGCGCAGCAGCCTTGATTTTTGCAGGAGGCCGGTCTGACAATGTAATCAGCAGGCTTCTGTCCTCACCGGTCATGTCTATAATCGGTCAGGCTTCGTACTCACTATATCTCTGGCACTGGCCGGTTTTTGTCTATGCGCGATACCTGAGCGATAATATTCTTTCACCCGCCATGACGGTTGCATGCCTGATAACTACCGCCATTTTGGGATTTATCAGTTATATTTTTATCGAAAAACCACTTCGGAAAGAAACTTGGAACAGGTCAATAGCTGCGGGGCCTATGGCATGTTTGGCAGCAAGCGTTACAATTGCAGCAGTAGGGCTCGCATATTCCAGTTTCAACGGCTTTCCATCAAGATTATCACCTCAAACACGTGCTGCCTATGAGAATGCTTTCAAGATTATTTCCTATAAGAATGAGTGCAACAGGCTAGCCGGACTTGAGGATTTACCAGCTTGCGCAAGCCAAGGGGTCACCAAAGCTCCTGATATTATCGTCTGGGGAGATAGTCACACATGGGCAATCCTGCCCGCTTTGGACAATCTGGCACTTCAAAACAACACATCATTCCTGCGGTATCAGTGCTTGCCGCTGTTTGATGCTTATCGCGTGGATCGCGACACATCGCTTGAGACCTCGTTTTGTCATAAGGCGAACCAGAAAATGCTGACATATATAAAACTGCACAAAATCAAGAAGATCATTTTTGTGGCAGCCTGGAGCCGATTGACGGAAGGCCGGGAATTGCGAATGGAAGGATCTGGTCAGGTCGAGGCATTTGTTGCTGATAATCTGCTCAAATCATCAAACTCAATTGAATCAAAACAGGTTTTTCACCGTCAATTCGAGGCAACCGTTCAGCAGTTAACCGATATCGGTGTTCAAGTCTATATCCTGAAACAAGTTCCACAACATCGGTTCTGGGTTGCAAATGAATTGGCCAAGGCAATGTCGCGCAGTACATCCTTCAAAGAGATTTCGCGGCCTTTGTCTGAGCATGTTCAGCGTCAGGCCTTTGTGAACACTGTTTTCGACGCTATCGTAAAAAACAATCCTCTTGTACAAACCCTTGATCCAGAACCCTATTTTTGTGATCAGACAAAGTGCCAGGCAACGTCAGGTGGTCAAGCGCTATATTTTGATTTTCATCATTTGAC
>JBAUGO010000207.1:0-5536 GCA_049679775.1 Anderseniella sp. | reverse complement strand
GATTGGAGCTGCAGTGGGTTTGTACTATGTGGGCGCTTTTGACTGGCTTGAAGCATTCTTCAAGTCAATTGAGGCTTCCAATAGCGAAACGGACGTCATGAAAGGCGTCAAGCTGATTGGCCTGGTTCTGGCATTACTCTTCCTATTGCTAATTTTTGCCTCGCTACGGTCAATTATCTGGTCATTTTACACCGCCAAAGAGCTCAACCTGTTTACTGCATATACGCGGTTTTCTGGCGCGACCTTCCAATTCAATGCCACTGCATGGAGCCTGATAACATTGTGGCTTGGCAACATGGCGTTGATCATTTTCACACTGGGCATTGCCAGTCCGTTTGTTGAGCAACGCATTATGCGGTACTTTACAGACAGGTTGGTCATTGATGGCAATATTGACTTTGCCGCCATCCAGCAATCACAAGCCAAACTCGAAAGCCGAGGCGAAGGACTGATTGACGCCCTTGATCTGGATGCATTTTAACTCATGAACACACAACACAATTCAGAATACTTCGATGGTGCATCGGCTATAGGCCATCTTTGTTTTGTTCGCCTGATACGCGACAAGCTGATCATTTCGCAAACTGGCCAGCCAGATATTGAATGGCCCGTTTCCAGTATTGAGCTGATATCTGGCGGCAAGCCCGGACAGGCCTTGCGTTTGAAACGATCAGGCGATCATGGCAGCCGCCTGACTATTCCTGAAGGTGAAACTGCTAACAGCATTATTGCTGCAGCACCTTCAATCCTGAAACGCAGCAAGCAACGGAATTTGCGCGGCATTGCCCTTTCTCTTGGTGTTGTCGTGGGGCTTGGCTTAGCAGGATATGCCACCCTGGCAGTTGCACCTTACTGGCTGGCTGACCTATTGCCAGACAGGGTAGTCAACAAGTTTGCCGACGGACTGGAAAAGTCAGTCATCAAGACGTCAAAGCGATGTGACGCAAAGGCTGGCGAAGATGCAATTAATGCAATCGCACGCCGCATAGTGTCAGGCACTGAAGATCCTCCAACATTCTCACTTCGTGTTTTTGACATCCGTCAGGCTGGTAACAAGAAAATGGTCAATGCCTTTGCCTTGCCCGGTGGCCGCATGGTTTTCAGTGCAGGCCTCATTGAAAGTGCCAGCAGCCCGGATGAGGTGGCAGGTGTTCTGGCCCATGAACTTGGCCACGTCGCCTTGAAACATCCAGAAGCAGCAATTGTGCGCATCTATGGCTTGCAAATGTTTCTTTCGATATTCACAGCGGGTCAAGGTGCCGAAACCATCAGCAGCATTGCCGGACTTTTGGCCGCCTTAAAATATAGCCGAACGGCTGAAGCAGAAGCAGATGCCTATGCTGTCAAGGTCATGGAAAATGCAAAAGTAGACCCAAAGGGCCTGCAATCCTTTTTCACCCGGTTGTTAGGCTCAAAGTTAAAAACCAAAACTAGTGACAAGGATGCCAATAAGAAGGATGACAATTCATCTCTATCCAGCAAAATAGAGCCTTTTACGGATTTGTTTTCTACTCATCCCGGCACGCAGGAGCGCATTTCCAAGATTGTACCCCGCCCTGGCGGCACTGAACCTGCCATCATCTCCAATGCTGAATGGCAAGCCTTGAAGAACATCTGCAAGGGTTAGCAAACTAACCTTACCTTCGACCAAAGCTGATCAAACGCCAAATCTCATCTGGCTTTTGAGGCTTTCTCAGCCACCTCAGCCTGTTTCAACATGCGCGAAACAGCAAAAAGGATGGCAAGTGACAAGGCGATCAGTATGGCGATAAACGTCAAGGGTTGTTGCGAAGCATCCGTAAAACCTTTGGATATGCTGAACCAGATCGCCCCTCCTACAAGCAGCAATGAACCAATGCAGCACCATAACATGATGCGTAAAATTCTCATGAACAGAAGCAGAAACGGACGGTCATTCAGATTTCCTGACATTCATCAAGCTCCTGTAAATTGATCTCAATGAGACATTCAAAACTTAGCTTAATGTGCCTTTACAGCCAGCTTTTGACCATTGTCGATTGATCGTATAAAGCCGCTGCGTTGCACTATAGACGGCACTAGCCTGCGATTTACAGGCGGAGTTACGACAAGCACCTCGGGTTTTCCGATAGGCGATTTCCATTTCCTTGCGACTGGGTGAAGTGCTCTTTTTGATCTTGTTCAGTTCCGAACGATAGTAAGTAGCAACATTCTGGTTCTTGCGGGCTATGCGTAAAAACTGTGGGCGTGTTTTCGTCGTAAACTCTTGCTCTAGCGCATCACAACTTGCCGCCTGCGCACTGCCGGCTCCGGTCATATTGTTTGGCATAACAACTAAAGCCGTGGCAAGCACAGCCATAGCAAGAATTTGCCACCTGTTTATCCCTGAAACCATTTGCCGTCCGTCCAACTTGAGTTTCAATGCGTTGATTCTTACAAAGAAGTCTAAACTACCACTTCTATGCACGCAAACTCACGCCCACCAGTTACGAGGTTCAAATGAGCCTGCCTGGTCCTCAATCACCTTTGATATCTGAAACAGCGTTGCCTCATCGAAAGGTCGTCCGATAAGTTGCAAGCCCAGAGGCAAGCCTTTGGCATTCACTCCAGCTGGCACAGAAATACCAGGAAGCCCGGCCATATTCACTGTCACGGTGAAAATATCGTTGAGGTACATCTTGACCGGGTCTGATGCCATGTCCTGATCAGCAATGCCAAATGCGGCCGATGGAGTGGCTGGTGTCAGGATCGCATCCACACCATCTGCAAACACGGTTTCAAAATCCCGTTTGATCAGCGTGCGCACTTTTTGCGCCTTTACATAATAAGCATCATAATAGCCTGCTGACAGCACATATGTGCCAATCATGATGCGGCGACGCACTTCGGTGCCAAAGCCTTCTGCACGGGTGTTTTCATACATCGATACAATGTCATTGCCCGGCACGCGCAAGCCGTATCTCACGCCATCATAACGGGCCAGATTGGATGAGGCTTCTGCCGGTGCCACAATATAATAGGCTGGCAAGGCATATTTGGTATGGGGCAGCGAAATATTGACGATCTCGGCGCCGGCATCCTTCAGCCAGTCGATACCCTTCTGCCACAGTTCCTCAATTTCTTCAGGCATACCATCCATTCTGTATTCTGCAGGAATGCCGATTTTCATGCCCTTGATCGACTTGCCCAATGAGGCTTCATAATCAGGCACTTCTATATCAACAGAGGTTGTGTCTTTCGGATCGACGCTCGCCATTGACTTCAACAATATGGCTGTGTCGCGTACATCGCGTCCTATGGGGCCTGCCTGATCCAGCGAAGAGGCAAATGCCACAATACCCCAGCGCGAAACGCGCCCATAGGTTGGCTTGATACCGCACGTACCGGTAAAGGCTGCCGGTTGTCGGATCGAGCCGCCCGTATCCGTGGCCGTTGCCCCTGCACAAATACGCGCTGCAACAGCTGCTGCTGACCCACCGGAGGAGCCTCCTGGCACCAAATCAGCATTGGAGCCATTGGCGCGCCAGGGGTTTTTAACCGGGCCATAATAGGAAGTCTCGTTCGATGAGCCCATGGCAAACTCATCCATGTTCAGCTTGCCCAGCATAACGGCACCATCTGACCACAGGTTGGCCGTCGCTGTTGATTCGTAAGGCGGCTTGAACTGATCGAGGATATGGCTACAGGCTTGAGTGTGAATGCCTTCCGTGCCGAACAGATCCTTTATCCCAAGCGGGATGCCTTCGAGCGCACCGCCCTCACCCTTGCCCAGGCGTTCATCACTGGCCTTGGCCATGGCCCTAGCCTTGTCAGGAGTTTCTACGATAAATGCGTTCAGGTCACGCGCTGCTTCCATAGCGTCGATATAGGCATCGGTAAGTTCCACTGCCTTGAACTCACCTTTTGTGAGGCCGTCACGCGCTTCGGCTATTGTCAACTTTGTCAGGTCGGACATGTTATTTCCGGTTATTAATCAGCAAAAAAGAGTTGTTTGGGGTAAATACCTATTCGATCACCTTGGGAACCATGAAGAAATTTTCCTCACTGGCGGGAGCATTACTGACGACGCGAGGTGGATAATTGCCATCTGTTACTGCGTCATCGCGTAGCCTCATTGTGGTATCAACAACAGATGTCATTGGCTCAACATCATTTGTATCTACCTCACCCAGCATTTTTATCCAGTCGAGAATGCGATTAAGCTCGCCTTCAAGCTTTGGCACTTCATTTTCCGAAATCCGGATACGGGCAAGTTTGGCAATGCGGCGCACTGTCGTCTGGTCAACAGACATGACTGTCAATCTCCATTTCGAGGCTGAATTGAGAGGTAGATAACACTGACACCTTGCAGCTTGCAATGGTTGGCTCATAACTGAATCATTTGCGCTGGAATGTTACACATCGTAAGCACATGTCATGTCCGATATTTTGCCAGGCCCTGATAGTTTGAGAAGTCTGCTGACAGGGCCGGCTTGTCTTATCGGGTTGGACCTTGGCAGCAAGACAATCGGGGTCGCTGTATCAGATCGGTTACGTTCAATTGCCTCCCCTCGTCTGACAATCAGGCGTAGCAAGTTTCAGGATGATGCCAGGCAACTTATCGACCTTGCCCAAAGCGAGGATGCTGCTGCATTCATTTTGGGGCTACCTGTTAACATGGATGGTTCCAGTGGTCCGCGTGTGCAGGCAACGCATGCCTTTGCTCGCAATCTTGCGAAATTGACAGAACTGCCCATTGCCTTATGGGATGAACGCCTGTCGACAGCTGCTGTTGAAAAAATGCTGATCGCGGCTGACAGGTCACGCGCCCGGCGGGCAGAGCTGGTAGACAAGCTCGCAGCCGCATGGATCCTCCAGGGAGCGCTTGATCGACTCAATGGTCGTGCGCCTCAGGCAACAGGTTGAGGGTTGGCATAATTGGACGTTTTTAATTCCATATTGCCGATCTTTGCCCTTGTCGTTATCGGCAACCTCATAAGACGGACAAATGTCGTTCCCATGCCAGACTGGAAGGGTATTGAACTGGTCTGCTTCTGGTTGTTCTTTCCGGCAATCTTGTGCTTCACGTTGGCAAATGTTGATCTGAAAACGCTGCCAATTGGACCACTCAGCATTACCGTGCTGGTCACTACGCTCATCATGTGGGCAATCCTGTTCGCTCTAAAACCTGTTCTCCAGGCGCGAGCGCAAATGACAAATCCGCAATTCACGACTGTCTTTCAAACTGGTTCGCGCTTTCACGGCTTCATTGCTCTGGCCATCGTTTTGAAGCTTTATGGTGAGACCGGCGCTGCTTATGTGGCGATCATCATGGCACTACTGGTGCCTCCCATAAATGTAGTCAATATTATCATCCTGGCCTCTTTCGGCAGTGGCCAGACACCAACCGTCAGCAATATTTTGCGGGTGATCATTCGCAACCCGATCATCTGGGGCGCTGTTGTTGGTCTCGCGTTGAATTTTATCGGGCTTGGCATTTGGGAGCCTTTGCACACCACTCTTGATCTTCTTGGTCGCGCAGCTTTGGGAGCAGGCTTACTGGCAGTTGGTGCAGGAC
>JBAUGO010000206.1:0-10610 GCA_049679775.1 Anderseniella sp. | reverse complement strand
AGGCAAAGGCTCTGCTTTTTCAGCTGCAGATGCCGACACCTCCGTGACACAGATCCTGTTCGGTTATTCGTATTTCTTGCCCACAGTTGAGTAGATCAGTTCAACAAGACCCTTTGCGTCAAACTTGCCCTGGTTTTCCCCGATCCATTTGTCGATTACAGGCTTGCCGGCAACCTTGCGGAATTCTGCAAGCTGTTCGTCTGTATAGGTGACTTTTTTCAACTTACCTTCCAGCATCGGCACATTGACCTTATCGATGTCGATATAAGCCTGGATCTGTGCAGTTGCAGCTTCATCCCTGGAGTCCATCAAAAGCTTTTGATACTGCTCAGGCAATGCGTCAAATGCTGTCTTGGAAAACAGTAATGGACAGTCTGCAGTACCGGGTGAAAGGTTGCCTGTGAACCAGTCAGATACTTCATGAATTTTGTAGGCAACGTGGGAGTAGGTGAACGGAAAGGACGCTGCGTCCATGGTTCCCTGTTGCATGCCCGTATAGACTTCGGTTGCGGTTGAACTGGTCGGTGTTGCACCCAGGACTGCCATAGCACTTCCCAGACCGCCGCCTGCACGAACAGACTTGCCAGACCAATCAGCCAACTTGGCTGGTGGCTCACCCTTGCCAAGGAATTCGTATTGCGGCAGGTAGGACGACATGTACAGCATTGCATTCCACTGTGCGTGCTCCTTTACAATGTCGGGATGAGCATAGAGCGCATCGCGGATCTTGCGATTGTCATCCCAGTTGGCCATTGGCAGGAATGGCATGGTGGTGACCATCAGGCCTGGGTTTTTTTGCGGGTGGTAAAAATTGCACGTCATGGCAGCTTCAAATGCGCCTACCGAAATACCGTCCAGGTTTTCGCGGGATTTTGACAGGGCCTCACCGTAATGCAGCGTCATGGTGAACTTGCCGTCAGTCTTGGCGTTCACGATCTCAGCAAGCTTTTCAAACCCTTCTGTAAATGCGCGTTTTTTCCCCCACAGTGAAACATTCCATTTCACTTCCGGGCCTTCAACTTCGGCGGCATTGGCGATGGCGAATGTGGTCGTTGTGACGAAGGCTACCAATGCAGACGTTGCAAGCAGTTTCTTGATCATGTGTTTTATACTCTCCCTAGGCTTGGATTTGATCCGGTTTTATCCGGGTTATCTGTTGACCATATGCATACTGCGTTGATCCTCACATATACGCAAGTTGCGTTCAAATTTTAATTTAGCGTGTGTAACTGCTCAATATCGACAGAACCAGTGATGCCCACAGGAAGCAGGCAATTGTGAACGCACCGTTCCATTTCCAGGACAAAGTTGTGCCTTTGATACCGGTTATGCGCGACAGGATCAGTGCCGTTGCACCAAATGGTGAGGCCGTCAAATTCAACGCCCATCCCAGCGCAAGACTTGTTGCCAGAAGTGTTGGGTCAAGAGGGCTGTATGGCAGTGCAGAATAAAGTGAACCTAGAAAGGTGACTGTTAGCATGGGCGGCATGGCAAGATTTGATGCCAAAGGCACAATGGCCATGACGATCAGATAGATAGTAATTGGTTGCCATTGGTTGAGGTTTGACAGTTCTGCCAACCATTCGGGATTGCTCAATCCTGCCGCTACAATTCCTATATAGCCAGCACTTGAAAGCGTCACGGCTTCTGGCGAACCCGTGGGGATTGATGTTTGAACAATCTCCCGGATCCGTTTGCCAAGCGTCGATACACGGTTTGGTACATCATTATATTGGAACCACAACCAGACGACAGTTACTACGGGGCTGGCCAGCATGAGGCTCGGCACTACTTTCGCACCTGTTAGAACGATAAGGCAAATTGATATGGCTGCCAGAACAGCACATACTATGCCGAAACGCATGAACGCCTCGCGCGGAAATGGCTCTGGCACGGTTTCAGGCCGGGGCAGGGCGTGATGGGCAGCAAGGGTCGCTCTGGCCTTTTTGACTATCACACGGTCTTCGGCCCACCCGATTACAGAAGCACCCGCTGCAACAAACAATCCGATCAGAGCCATTACGAGTGGTTTGGAACCTGTCACGACGCTTGCCACAAGTGCTTGTGTGACGGCGGTTGGTGACCAAGCAATGATCCATGAAAACCCCCTTGCAAGAGCTGACATTTGCCTGCGTTCACGCCAGTCAGCCAGTTCGGGGTTTGTTGTTGCATCTGCGCGTATCCCCCTTTGGATCAGGGGGCCCAGTAAGGAGAGGGCGCCAAAGTTCAGGATTATCCCGAGGGCATGCCCGCCAGCATGAATAGCAGCATAGCGTTGGCCTGGTGGGCGTCTCGTCAGGTAACGACCGAGTTTGAGTACTGATCCAGAAGATACAGCACCATCTCGCAAGAGTGAAAGTAACAACATGAATGCGGCTAGAAATGTCGCTTGTGAAAGTCCACGTGTGATAAGATCTTTTGGGTCGGGTGAGAAAAGTGCGGACGCAATTGTTGCAACTATGGCAAGCCCCAGCAGATAGCGCTCGCGTAAGCCGAGCCGCGCTTGACCAATGACAAGAAACAGCAACAAGAAACCTGTGGCTGCTTTTCCTGCCCATGCAACGTGACCATGTAGTTCCAAAAGCTCGAAAGCGGCGACGCCCAACAGGCATGCCGAGATTAGAGCGTCAACTGGTTTTGCTGATTTATTGTTCGCCTCGATGGTCATGAGGAGATTGTATATATTGAAATTTGGAAATCAGCGTTGAGAAATTTTCCAGTCCGGGTTGATCCAGGGTTCCAGGTTGGACGGTGGTAATGGATCCAACCCCAGAATATGATCGGAGGCCTTTTCGCCTACCATCAGCGACGGACCGTTTATGTTGCCATTGGGGATGGAGGGGAAAATCGAGCTGTCTGCAACACGCAATCCCTCCATGCCGATGACGCGACAATGCGGATCAACCACTGCTAATGGATCTCTGACGGATCCCATCTTGCAGGTGCCGCAGGGGTGATAAGCGCTTTCTGCATGTTGTTTGATAAACTCATCAATTGCCTCATCAGACTTAACGTTATCGCCGGGCTGAATTTCACCATTGGCAAATTTTTGCAGTGAAGGTTGATCAATAATCTCACGTGTGAGACGGATGCAGGCCCGAAACTCTTCCCAGTCTTTCTCGTGTGACATGTAGTTGAAATTCAGCTTTGGCGCATCATCAGGGTTATTGCTGACAGGCGACACACTGCCTCGCGACTTTGACCTGTTCGGCCCGACATGCATCTGGAAACCATCACCTTTGGTTGCCGGTTCGCCGTTATAGGCAATGGCACCTGGAAGGAAATGATACTGAATGTCAGGATATTCGATACCGGCTTGAGAGCGAATGAAGCCTGCCGATTCAAAATGATTGGTTGCACCAAGACCAGACTTGAACAACAACCATTGCGCACCAATCATGGCCTTTGAGACTAATCCCAATCTTGTGTTCAAGGTGCCTGGCTGCTTGGAATGCAACTGGAAGTAAACTTCCAGATGATCCATCAGATTCTTACCAACACCGCGCAGAATATGACGTGGCTCTATACCTGCTGCTTTCAACATTTCAGGGTCACCGATTCCCGACAATTGCAGTAAATGCGGTGAATTGAATGCGCTTGCCGCAATGATGACTTCACGTCGGGCATGGGCAATCATCACCTTGCCACCGCGCTCGTATTCAACTCCTGTAGCCCGCTTGCCATCCAGCACAATGCGGCGCGCCTTGGCACGAGTGACAAGTTTTAGGTTGTTACGTCTTAGAGCAGGCTTGAGATAGGCATTGGCAGCGGACCATCTTCGGCCTTTCCAAACCGTCATTTCCATCGCACCAAAGCCCTCCTGCTGACGGCCGTTATAGTCGTCGGTCGCTGGGTAGCCTGCCTCAATCGCTGCATTCACGAACGCCTGATAAAGTGGGTTTTGACGGTTGCCGCGTGTGATGTGCATTGGCCCGTTGGTTCCACGCCAACCAGCCTCACCGCCATGCGAGGTTTCCATCCGTTTGAAGTAGGGCAATACATCCGTAAAGCCCCAGCCGGTTGCGCCCATTTCGGACCAGGTATCAAAATCCCTGGCATGGCCGCGTACATAAACCATGCCATTAATTGATGACGATCCACCGATTACTTTGCCACGTGGCGCTGTGATGCGACGATTGTTCAGGTTTGGCTCAGGCTCGGAAAGGTATCCCCAATTGTATGTTTTTGTATTGAGCGGTATCGACAATGCAGATGGCATCTGGATCAGGGGGCCTGCGTCAGACCCCCCATACTCAAGTACAAGCACAGTGTACCTGCCGTTTTCACTCAGCCTGTTTGCCATAACGGAACCGGCCGATCCGGACCCAACAATGACGTAGTCAAATGCGCCGTCAATCATGAAACTCTCAATTCTTTTGTGGAAGCTGGCTGTCGATATAGGACTGGACCAGATGGATTGCGGTGTCGCGATTGTAGGTGTTTCCGAGAAGGGCCGCGCGCAGCCAAACACCATCGATAAGGGCTGAAATTCCCATGGCCAACTCGGTGGCCGTTGCTTCTGGTGCCAGCTGTCGCAACGCGTGGCGCAAGTTTGACTTCAAGCGCGCATCGTAAAGTTTTAGAATTCGAGTGAGCTGATCCGATTGGCGCGCCGAACCATATAAGGCCAGCCATGCCGTCATCACGGTGGGCGAATACTGGCTGGGTGCGAAGTTTGCCTCGACGATTGCCCGTAAGCGTTCACGTGGACCCGTTGCCTGCTTTAGCCGAAGCAGCGTTTCTCTGCGAAGCTCACGCAGCATGTGCTGCATGGTGGCAAACAGTAAATCATCCTTGCCATTGAAGTAATGGTGCACAATGCCGGACGACACGCCTGCCTTCCTCGCGATGCGCGCAACTGTCGTTTCTGTATACCCAAAGTCGTGCAGTGAAGATATTGCAGCTTCAATCAATTGGGTGCGTCGCACCGGTCCCATGCCCAGTTTCGGCATCTGTCTGTCCTGTTATTGCTGTCAATCAATGACCAGAATATTTTTTTTGATTGATCAGTCAATTAAAAACCGAATAGTCTTAGATGGTATTATTGACAGGCTGGGTTGCAGTAACGCATTCTCGCCTCACATAAACAGGGAGTACGCATTCATGATCAATCCACTTAAGAATATGCTGCTGGGAGCAACAGCCGTTGCCATGGTTGCCGCCATGTCGGCAACAACAGCTCAGGCAGCAGATGGTGAAGCCTGCAAGACAGTGCGGTTTTCCGATGTTGGCTGGACCGATATCACTGCCACAACAGCCGTAACGACGTTCTTGTTGAAGTCGCTGGGCTATGAGACCGATATCAAGGTGCTGTCCGTTCCTGTGACCTACCAGTCACTTGCCAACAAGGACATTGACGTGTTCCTCGGCAACTGGATGCCAACCATGGAAGCCGATATTCGTCCGTTTCTGGATGCCAAGACGGTTGATACAATCGGAGCCAACCTTGAAGGCGCCAAATATACACTTGCCACCAACGCCAAGGGTGCAGAGCTTGGCATCAAGAGCTTTGCCGACATCGTCAAGCAGAAAGATATGCTGGGTGGCAAGATTTACGGGATTGAGCCAGGCAATGACGGCAACCGCCTGATCCTTGACATGATCGAAAAGAATGCCTTTGACCTGAAAGGCTTCGAGGTTGTTGAATCATCAGAAGCTGGCATGCTGTCTCAGGTAGCACGTGCCGACAAAGCTGGCGAGCCGGTGATCTTCCTGGGTTGGGAACCACATCCGATGAACTCCACATTCAAGATGTCGTATCTGGAAGGTGGTGATGACTTTTTTGGCCCCAACCTTGGCGGCTCAACAGTGCACACAAACACGCGTGCAGGTTATGTTGCTGATTGCCCGAACGCAGGCAAGCTTGTCTCCAACATGAAGTTCACACTGGCCATGGAAAACACCATCATGGGTGGCATCCTGAACGATGGCAAGGAACCGGAAGCTGCTGCGACCGAGTGGCTCAAGGCAAATCCCGATGTCATTGCTCCGTGGCTCGACGGTGTAACTACTCTGGACGGTGGTGATGCTTTGGCTGCCGTCAAGTCCAAGCTGGGCATGTAGCCTTATTACAGGCCACGCAATAATGTGGGAGTTGCTCTTTGGCAACTCCTGCAAGCCAAGCTGAGGGGTTGAGTTGTGGAATGGCTGACTGAGAATAAGTTGCCTGTTGGAAGATGGGCAAAGGATGGCGTCAACTGGCTGATTGACAATGCCGGGTTTCTCTTTGATGCGCTGTCAGTCTTTCTGAAGTCGATAATTGACGGTTTGCTCTGGCTGCTCGAGTTGCCGCATCCACTGTTGTTTGCTGGACTGGTAGCAGCCTTTGCATGGTGGCTTAAACGCTCCATACCACTGGTAGTGTTTGCAGCAGGCTCACTCTTGTTCATCATCAACCAGGGTTACTGGGATGAGATGATCAAGACACTTGCGCTTATCCTTGCATCTGCTGGGGTATGTATGGCGGTTGGTGTCCCTGTGGGTATACTGGCCGCACATAACCCTCGCTTTTCATCTTTCTTGCGGCCGGTTCTGGACTTGATGCAGACCATTCCCACCTTTGTTTATCTCATTCCAGCGTTGATCCTGTTTGGTCTGGGTATGGTGCCGGGACTTGTTGCCACTGTCATATTTGCGTTGCCAGCTCCTGTTCGCTTGACTGAACTTGGTGTAAAATCCACTCCCAAACAGCTCATTGAAGCTGGGCAGGCATTCGGTGCAACCCCATCTCAATTGCTGTGGAAAGTTGAGCTTCCTTGGGCGCTGCCGCAAATCATGGCCGGCCTCACGCAGACCATCATGTTGTCTTTGTCCATGGTGGTGATTGCTGCCCTGGTGGGCGCACCCGGCCTTGGTGTACCGGTGGTGCGCGCGCTCAACACAGTGAACATTGCAAAAGGATTTGAAGCAGGGCTTGTCATTGTTCTGGTTGCTATTCTGCTGGATCGGCTTTGCCGGGTGAATGAAACCAGCAAAGGAGGCAACTAGACATGGCAAAACTTGCACCCGCTGTCAGTTTCAGAAACGTTGACATCATTTTTGGTGACAAATCAAAGGAAGCAGTTAGCCTGCTTGATGGCGGTGCCACACGTTCGGAAATTGCCGACAAGACCGGTGCTGTTTTGGGTGTCGCTGATGCTTCGCTTGATATCGCTGAAGGTGAAATCTTTGTTCTGATGGGGCTGTCCGGCTCTGGAAAGTCAACCTTGTTACGCGCTGTCAACGGCCTCAACAAGGTGACCCGCGGCAGTGTGAATGTCACCGTCAAGGACCGCACCACCGATGTTGCTAATTGTTCTGCGGCTGATCTGCGCAGGTTGCGCCAGAATGATGTTGCGATGGTGTTCCAGCAGTTTGCCCTTTTGCCGTGGCGCACGGTTGAGGAAAACGTTGGTCTTGGCCTGGAGCTGGCTGGTATACCTGATGGCGAACGCAAGGCACGGGTTCGCAAACAGCTCGAGTTGGTCAGTCTGGATCAGTGGGCAAGTCGGTATGCCAATGAGCTTTCAGGTGGTATGCAGCAACGTGTAGGTCTTGCCCGTGCTTTTGCAACTGAGGCGCCTATCCTGCTGATGGACGAGCCTTTTTCTGCGTTGGACCCGCTGATCCGGACTCACCTGCAGGATGAGTTGCTCAAGTTACAACAGGAATTGAAGCGTACAATCATCTTCGTTTCGCACGATCTCGATGAAGCCATGAAAATCGGTAACCGTATTGCAATCATGCAGGACGGCCGCATTATCCAGGCAGGGACCCCGCAGGAAATTGTGCTCAAGCCCGCCAATGCGTATGTCGAGCAGTTCGTTCAGCACATGAATCCGCTCAATGTCATGACGGGTGCCACAATCATGCGCACATTTCCGAAACCAAAGCCTTTCAGGACAATGAAGGGTTCTTCCAGTCTGATGCCGCCTGGTGCTACCATGCGCGAGATCATTGCTGAATGCTGGAAGAGCGGTAAGGATGTCATGATTGGCAGTGACGGCAAGGCAATTGGCGAAGTGGGCGAAGCAGAAATCTACGCCGCTTTGATCAACCGGCCCGGTTCAGCAACCAGATCGCGAAGTTGAGTGCGCTGGCAAAGCTGACCCATGCAATGTATGGCAGCATCAATAGCATTGCGACCCTGTCATGATTGCGGAACGCCAACATGCACGCGGTAATCGCCAGCCATAGTGCGATGATATTGAGCAGTCCCAACGCAGGTGACTGGGCAGCAAAGAAAGAAAAAGTCCACGCAAAGTTCAATGCAAGCTGAACATAGAATAATATCAACGCACCTGCTTTGTTGCCCACCTTGCGCCACACCCGCCAGGCAGCCACTGCCATCATGATGTAGAGCACTGTCCATACAGGGCCAAACAGCCAACCGGGTGGCGTCCATGATGGTTTTTGAAGTGTCAGATACCAGGTGGTGATTGATTGCGAAGCGGCAAATCCAGCCAATCCTGAAACAGCAAGGCACAATGCCAAAAATCCAGCCAGGACTAACCATTGGTTGTCCGGATAAGTTTTGGCTTTACTATTCATTGATCGGAAATTCCAACAATATTGTGATTTGCCATATCATCTTGTCGTCATCATTACATGGATACGATCCGGTTTACCAACTGATTGATACACAATTGAGGAGACTTCAAATGATCAAATCCATTCTGGTTGCGGCCGCCATAACTCTATCCATGACGATTGTTCCAGCATTTGCTGACAGTAATGGCAGCGGCACCATCAAGATGGAAAGTGCTCATGATGCTGTCACTACGCTTGATCGGCTGGAAGCCATATTCAAGGAAAAGGGGATTACAGTTTTTGCCCGTGTTGACCATGCTGCAGGTGCCAAATCCATCGGTGAGGACATGGCTCCTACACAATTGTTGCTGTTCGGGAACCCGAAGCTCGGGACCCCCTTGATGAAGGTCAACCGCGAGGCTGGTTTTGACCTGCCTATGAAGGCCCTTGCCTGGACCGACGATTCCGGCAAGACATGGCTTGCGGTGACTGATCCTGAAGCGCTTAAAGGGCGTTATGGCCTTGAGGCCGCTGCCCCGGTCATTGAGAAAATGTCTGGCGCTGTTATGGCCATGGGTAAGGCAGCCACGTCGAAATAGTTACCTGGCTACCGGGCCGACCGTGTTTCTGAGCCGACCAATACCTTCCAGAAGCACGTCTACAACATCACCTTCTTTCAAAGGGGTGGTGGTGCCTGCCGTGCCGGTATAAATCACGTCTCCTGGTTCGAGTGTCATATATTTTGACAACTCTGATATGATTTTCGCCGATGAATGGATCATCTGCTTTGTTGACGCCTGCTGAACGAGTTTTCCGTTAACATGGGTCTCGAACTTCAGGTTGTCGATGGTCAGGCCGGGAGATATCCATGGTCCCAATGGAGCGAACGTGTCTGAACCCTTCGACTTGAGAACCGTGAATCCGTCTGAGCCAAAGCTGCGCTCAGTAATGTCGTTGCCTGCCGTCACACCAAATACAAAGCTCAGCGCTTCCTTCTCTGTAACATTCTTTGCACGTGCACCCATGACGATGACCATCTCGCCTTCATAATGCAGGTTCTTGGAGCCTATGGGCGGTACAATGACGTCATCATGACCAATGATGGAAGATGGCAGCTTGGCAAAAAACTGAAGGTCACCCTTTTCGCCGCCATGGCTTTTGTAATTCAGTGCAATCCCGATTACCTTGCCTGGTACAACTGGTGGCAAGACCTTTACCTGATCAAGCGGGATCACATCGCCAGTTACGGTGGTGTCCTTGTCGAAAAAACTTCCCGTCAACGTGTGAATGCCACCAAACGACAAGTATCCGTAATGTATCTTGCCATTGTGTTCAAACCGTCCAAAGCGTAATGGCGCATCGTCGCCTTCTGTAACTTGAGCGCTTGCCGGCAAGGTGAGGCCAGCAATCAATGTGGCAAATGCCAAAAGGGACTTCAGAGAAAGAACCATAAGGTAAGCGTCCTAGATAAGGGGGGCTGTGTTAGTTGCCGTGGCCCAGAATAATAGCCCGCCGATAAGGCTAATGGCTATGCCGCCAAATAATTTGAGACCAAAAGAAATTCTGTCCAGCCACACTGTATTATCACCTGCAAACTTGAGTGCCAGATCGCGGGATTTGACTGCCAGACTTGCAATGATGGACACGGTCAGGGCGGTACCAAGAGCCATTACAAGCGTTGACAGAACTCCAACCCAATACAACCCAATCACCGAAGAGAACAACAGCACCAGTATACCGCCGGTGCACGGTCTGATGCCAACTGCAAAAGCGATTGTTGCCGCTTTCCAGAAGCTGACCGGTTCGGCCAGATCTGCCGCAGATGGCATATGTGCGTGTCCGCAATCGCAGTCAGATCCATGTTCGTGATCATGGTGGTGATGATCATGGTGGTGGTGATGATCATGGTGGTGGTGATGATCATGGTGGTTGTGGTGATCATGGTGATGATGATCATGGTGGTGGTGATGATGGTCGTGCGAATGCGCAGAGATTTTGGCTACACCCATACGCGACTGCAGTGCCTGCCAGATCAGCCAGGCTCCTGTCAGGGCAATCAGAAAGTAGCTTGCAGCCTCAAGTCCTTGTGCCATTGATTTCGC
>JBAUGO010000205.1:0-6624 GCA_049679775.1 Anderseniella sp. | reverse complement strand
GACCTGTTCTTTGCCGTGCCTGCGCGGTTGAAGTTTCTGAAATCTGAACGTGCCGAAACAGCCGAGGCCGCTGATGTGGTCCGGCGGCTTGCCATGGCCCATCCATCAGTTCGTTTTGTCCTGTCATCTGATGGGCGAACACTGGTTGATCTTCGCCCCGGCGAGCGTGATGTCCGGGTACACGCCATTATGGGCAAGGAGTTCGATGGCAACACGGTCACCATTGATGCACGTCGAGAAGGTGTGTCTTTGCGAGGGCTTGTCAGCTTGCCGACCTATCACCGCGCGCAGGCCAATCAGCAGTTCATTTATGTCAACGGCCGACCCGTGCGTGACAAGGTGATCTCGGGCGCATTGCGTGGTGCCTATGCCGACTACATGATGCGCGGACGCCATCCTGCCGTCGCCTTGTTTCTGGAAGTGCCACCTGGCGAAGTTGATGTGAACGTGCATCCGGCCAAGACTGAAGTACGGTTTCGGGATGCCGCCATGGTGCGCGGTCTGATCATCGGAGCCATTCGTCAGGCGCTGGCAGATGCAGGTCACAGGGCCTCCAATACGGTTGCAGCAGGTACCATGAATGCGTTTCGCCAGTCCGGGGAAATGGCGCAGGAAAATTGGGGAAAACAAAGGGAAACTCGGGGCTTCTCCGAGGAAATCCAGGCCACATTTCAGGCATTCTCCCCACCCACAGCGGACGGTATTTTCCAGTCATCGTCATCGGAAAACCTTGATGCACCACTGGGTGCTCCGCGCACGCAGGTGCACGAAAACTATATCATTTCGCAGACACGAGATGGCGTCGTGATCGTTGATCAGCACGCGGCTCATGAACGTCTTGTCTATGAGAAAATGAAAAAACAGTTTGCAGAACAAGGGGTTATGACGCAGCCCCTATTGGTGCCAGAGATCATTGAACTGGATTCAGCGTCTGCCCAGCGATTGCTGGATGCTGCTGATGAGCTTGCCAGGTCAGGGCTTGTGCTGGATGGTTTCGGGCCGGATGCAATTGCCGTGCGCGAGGTGCCAGCTCTTATTGCTGGCGGAAATATTGCCAATCTTATCAAGGACTTGGTAGATGATCTGGAGGCTTTTGATGCCTCATCCAGTGTGTCGGAACGTGTCGATCATGTGTTATCTTCCATGGCTTGTCATGGTTCCGTGCGATCTGGTCGGCGCCTTAAGCCTGAAGAGATGAACGCGCTTCTGCGCGAGATGGAATCGACCCCCCATTCGGGTCAATGCAATCATGGTCGGCCCACATATGTTGAGCTCAAACTATCTGATATTGAACGACTTTTTGGTCGCAGCTGATGTGGTTATCGGCTTTTAATCCGGTCCAGCATGTACACTGTCAGGCCTGCGAGCAATCCCCAGAATGCTGCGCCGATGCCGAACGCGGCGATGCCTGATGCGGTCACAATGAAAGTTGTTGCCGCGCTGAAACGCGTTGATGCGTCTTCAAATGCTGAGGTAAGCGCGCCCATCAGTGGCGTGATCAACGCAAGCCCTGCCACCACCGCAATAATCGCTTTCGGCATCGCTGCGATCGTCGGGATGATCACTGGGCCGAACAGGCCGAGCAGTATCCACACCACGCCATAGACAACGCCCACACGCCAGCGCTTTGCGCGGTCCGGTTCTACATCATCACCCATGCAGATAGCGGCTGTAATGGCTGCCATATTGTGGGTATGTGCGCCAAAAACGGCAGTAATCATGGATCCAACGCCTGTTACAGCAAGGCTTGCGGCAACTGGTGGCTTATATCCGTGCGCACGCATGACGGCAAATCCAGGCAGGTTTTGAGAGGCCATGGTGACTAGATACAACGGTACGCCAAGTCCCAGCAGCACCGCGAAATCAAACGTTGGCTTGATGAAGACAAGCGGTTGAGCATCAAACCGAAAGGCGGGTGCTGGCACGCCAGCAAAAGCAAAGGCAACCGCGATGCCAACCGCAAGCGCTGCCAGAACCGCATAGAGCGGGTTAAACACCCTGACCAAAACAAATACGGCAATGACCGGCAAAACCAATTGCCAATCTGCAACTGCATAAGTCGCAACTGCCATACAAAACGGCAGAAGTACGCCTGCCAACATCCCCGATGCAACACCTGTCGGGATAGCGCTAACCGCCCTGTTCACGGGGGGCAGCGCACCTGTCAGGGCAATCATGGCGCCGGCCAGCAAGAATGCACCCACAGCGTCATTGATGTTGATGCCTGTGGATGCAGCTATCAAAGCGGCTCCGGGTGTGGACCAGGCCAGCACCACCGGAACTTTCTTCCATGAACTCAACAAGATGGACCCAATCGCCTTGCCAAAACAGATGGCGGCAATCCAGCTTGCTGACTGCTCAGGGCTTGCGCCTACGGCCAGTGCGGCGGCCAGTACCAGTGCGATGGTTGAACCATACCCAACCAGACCTGCAACCAATGCAGCAGATATCATTGAGGCGCGCATCAAGTGATCCCGTTAAACCGTAATGTCAGCACTTTGGTATCGCCATATTTTCGTTCATCAAGCAGTAAAAGCCCATCGGGAATTGTGATAGTAACCTTGATAGATTCCTCAACTACGATCACAGCCTGCGCTGCCAGCCAGCCGCCAGCAATGAGTGACTGCAAAGCCTTGTCTGCCAAGGCCTTGCCATAGGGTGGGTCAATGAAAACCAGCGAGAACGTTGATACAGAAGAGCAAGGGCCAAGATTTGCGGCATCGCGTCGCCACAGTTTGCATTGACCAATCAGCCCAAGTGCATCTGCGTTGCGGCGTATGATACCGCGGGCAGTGTCGCTTTCGTCAATGAACTGGGCATGGCGGGCACCTCGTGACAAGGCCTCAAGACCAAGCGCTCCGGTTCCTGCAAACAGGTCCAGAACGCGCGCACCTTCCATGCTGAACCCGTCCACACCGTGCTCCAGTCGGTTGAAGATCGCCTCACGCACCCTGTCAGAAGTAGGACGGGTATCGCGACCGTCAGGTGCTACAAGCGTGCGACCCTTCAATTTACCGCCGACGATCCGCACGCGGAGCTCCCTTGGCAGGTTTGGGGTGGCCGGCTTTCTTGGGTTGTTTGTTGGCACCGCGACCAGGATTGTCGGCATCAGGCTGCTTTGAAGAGGAGCGCTTTGCTTTTGCAATCAACTTCGGCTTTTTGCGGAAAGGCTTGCCGTCCGGTCCGAGCTTTGGGTCTTCTGCACGCTTGGACTTGGCACCAGGCTTGCGTTTCTGTCCGCCACGAACTTGTTCGTTCAGCACTTTCTGCGCTATCTCGTCAACAGCACCTCGCGCCAGTTCGCCCAACTGGAACGGGCCGAATGATGTCCGTATCAGTCGACCAACCTTGAGGCCCAGATATTCGCATATCTTTTTGACCTCGCGGTTCTTGCCTTCTCGCAAGGCAATGGTGAGCCACACATTGGCACCTTGTTCCTTGTCAAGTTTGGCCTCGATCGGACCATATCTGACACCCTCAACTTCCAACCCGTCCTTGAGAGCATCCAGCGCTTCAGGTGCAACCTTGCCATTGGCCCGCACACGGTATCTTCTAACCCAACCTGTAGCGGGTAACTCAAGTAGACGCGCCAACTCGCCATCATTGGTAAGCAGCAACAAGCCTTCGGTGTTGATATCAAGTCGACCAATCGAGATAACGCGTGGTAGCTCTTCCGGCATTTTGTCGAATATGGATTGGCGATCCTTTTCGTCCCGATGCGAGACAACAAGACCTGACGGTTTGTGGTAGCGCCAAAGCCTTGCAGGTTCGCGCTCAGGCAAGGGATTACCATCCACTTCCACAAGATCGGTTGGCAACACGGTTTGGGCTGGCGTTATGAGCGGCTTGCCGTTGACACTAACGCGCCCCATCTCGATCCACCGCTCTGCATCCCGGCGTGAGCACAAGCCAGCGCGTGCCATGACCTTGGCAACGCGTTCGGGCTTTTGTGCTTCATCCTCCACAGTCGGAGTTTCGGACTTTGATTGTTTGCTGGACCTGTTCATGGCGTTGCTTGTATCAGATGGTTTTGCATCATGCACATCATGAATTAGGTAATACAATGAAAGCAATTTTGCATCCCGCAATGGAACGCGCCTTTGAAGAAGCCGAGGCGGCAGCATTACGTGGTGAAGTCCCTGTAGGTGCGTGCGTGGTTGACGCAGATGGACGCATACTGGCAAGCGCTGGCAATCGCACCCGCGAGTTGAATGATCCTACAGCGCATGCTGAAATTCTGGTCGTACGCCAGGCCGCGCAACAGCTTGGAAGCGAACGCCTAAACGGTTGTGATCTGCATGTAACGCTTGAGCCTTGCGCCATGTGTGCTGCTGCGATTTCATTTGCCAGAATTAGCAGGCTTTATTTTGGGGCAGGAGACGAGAAGATGGGGGCTGTGGAAAATGGGCCCAGATTTTTTACGCAGCAAACCTGCCACCACAGCCCGCAAATATATTCAGGACTTGGTGAGACAAGGTCGCGTGAATTGTTGACTCAGTTTTTCAAATCAAGGCGTTAAACTTATGATTTTGTTTGAGATTTTACCAGTCGTTCCAGTTGGCGTTTGAATTGGTCGCGCACTGGTCTGGCGCTCTTGAGTATTTCTTCAAACCTGAAAAAATCATGTAGCCTGTAGCCGTCAACATCAGGCTCAAGCCAGATGTCACAGTTCAATGACTTGCGTTGAAGAGTAGCGATTGCATGTTGCTGGATCTGCATCGCACCGGACAACAGATCAGCTGGGCGAGCACCGCCTTTCCTTTGCCGGACCGGTTTCCCAATCACACTTATGGCGGCCACAATATTGCACCCGACCTGAACATGGGACAAAGGCACAGGATTGACACATCCACCGTCGATCAATGTGGCAGGCCCTGGTGGTCCTGATATTGCACCTGGAATGGCGATGCTGGAAGCAACCGCTGTCACACAATCACCTTCACTGATGGCAATTTCTGACATCGCATAAAAATCTGTGGCCACGACTGTGAACGGTATTTTCAGCTTTGAAAGATCGTCAGGAATACCCTTCGGCAGGACAAGGCGAACAAGTTGCTGGCCATCAATCAGCGGTGAGGTCAGCGGATTGAAATTCAACAGATCAAGCACCCCGCCCTTGCCGGATGAAAATGCGAGCCGTGCTGCATCAAGCTTGTTGGATAAAACTGAACGAGCATGGTCTTCGACCTCGCGTGCGCTCAAGCCTGAAGCATATCCAACACCAACCAGCGCACCCATGCTGGTGCCGGACATACGCGTTGGTTTGATGCCAAGATCATCCAGCGCATGCAATAGTTCGATGTGCGCGATGCCTCTTGCTGCACCTCCACCAAGGGCAAGGCCTAATCTCACATCACTCATGTTTAGGCTCCGGCTTTTTTCGCATAATCCCAGGCAACATCAGCCATGGGGACTACCAGGTTGGCCATTTCACCCGCACGAGGATTAGCTGCGGTGCCATCTCGCACCCGCCCGACGATGCCTTGAAAAATGGCTGCCATGCGAAAGAAATTATAAGCGAGGTAAGTGTCCAGATCCGGAATACCTTGAAGGCCGCGCGCTTCACAATACCAGGCAACATATTCTTCCAGTGCGGGTACGCCGTCCAGTTTTTCATGGCCCACAAGCGAGCCAACTCCCGCTCCGGTGCGAGACGGTGGCATACGCCATTGCATCAGGTGATAGGTGAAGTCGGCAATCGGGTCGCCCAGAGTTGAAAGCTCCCAATCCAGAACAGCACGAATGTCTGGAGCCGTTGCATGGATGATGCAGTTATCGAGCCGAAAATCGCCATGAACCAGCGAAGCCTGTCCTGAATTTGGAGAGGCATCCGGCAACCAGTCCATCAGGTTGTTCATGGCCTTGATAGTTTTGGTTTCCGATGCCTTGTATTGTTCAGACCAGCGCTTGATCTGGCGCGCGACATATCCATCTGCCTTGCCAAAATCTGACAGACCTGCTGTCTCGACATCAACCATGTGTAAAAGCGCCATAAACGAGTTCATCGCAGCGAAAATGGCTCCTCGCTCCGGCCCGGCAAGCCCCGGCATATGCGGTTCCCAGAATACCCGTCCGTCAACGTACTCCATAATGTAGAATTGGGTTCCGATGATGCTTTCATCAGTGCACAGCAAATGTGCACCAGCTACGGGCAGGCCCTGTTTGTGCAAGGCTGCGATCACCTTGTATTCACGATCTATTGCATGGGCTGAGGGCAGTAGTTTGCCTGGTGGTTTACGTCGCAATACATAGGATGCAGACGGTGTGGTCAGTTTATATGTCGGGTTTGATTGCCCGCCCTTGAACTGTTCCACGCTGAGCGGACCTGAGAAACCCTTGATATGCTGACCCATGTACGAGGCAAGTGATTTCTCATCAAACCGGTGCGTGGCGCGCACGTCACGCGTGCCTGAAAATTCTGCCTGCCTGTCGATGGGTGTTGTCGTCATGGGTGCTTTTTCAGGAATGTCATCATTGCGGCAAGTGTTTCGTCCGGTGCTTCTTCAGCCAGAAAGTGGCCGCAGGCAATGCCATGACCATCGACATTTGTGGCCCAGCGTCGCCAGATATCCAGCGGGCCTGCCCCCGATTTCCCTGGAATACCTGCATCTCCCCAAAGTGCCA
>JBAUGO010000204.1:0-10501 GCA_049679775.1 Anderseniella sp. | reverse complement strand
CTGGTTGTCTACCGTAAGCTTGCGGCTGACCCTGCCCCGGCGCATTGTACCCTTGTGCTGGTTGACCCGGATATCCGCCTTGTGGTGGCGCATATCCACCAGGCGCTTGCGGACGGTATGCAGGCTGTTGCGGGTGCGGTTGCGGGTTATAAGGGTTGGCTGGCCGCTGGGTATATTGCGGCGGAGGTGGTGGTGCTGGTGCGCGAGGCGGCTGTGCCTGAACCGGACGTGGAGCTGGTATCTGCACCTGTGGTTGCTGGAATTGAGGGCGCGGCGTTGCGGATGCCTGAGCAGGTGCCATAGCTGGACGGGGCGCCGGAACAGGTGCGACAGGAGCAACTGGTGGTCTTGCGACTTGCGGGGCTACAGCCTCCGTTTCCTGTTTTATTTCGATCTCTGCCTTGGCAACTTCATTCTTGGCAAAAGAGAACTTTTCCAGGCTTGAGGCTGGGCTGCGTTTTTTCACGGCCTCTTCAGCCGCTGCCCGGTGCTGCCGCAGCCGTTCCGCAAATGCATTGTCCTGTTCGCTGCGAGGAGCAGGTGCAGCAACTGGCACCGGAGCTGGACTTGGGGCTGCAGGCCGTTGAGGCGCCTTCACTGCCGCACCTGGGCGTGGAGCCATAGGAGCGGGCGTTGCAACCACCTTTGCTTCAACTCGGGGAGCTGGTTTTGCAGCTGGCGCAGCCGAAGGGGTCGAGGGCTTCTCCGGAGCAGCACTTGCTTCGTTTATGCCCAACCGATCACGCCAACTACCGCGGCTACCTGATTTATTACTTGTTTCCTGATCCATACATTTCCCACCAAACCACTACATCTCATCGACGGGCCTAACACCAAGCATGTCTAATCCACCAGCTAAAGCATAGCGGATCATTTCCAACAAGGCGAGACGCGCGTTTGTAAGTTGAACATGATTAGACAAAATAAACCTTAATTGCGGCTGATCTTTGCCCTTATTATAATACGAATGAAATTCTGCTGCAATTTCATAAAGATAGAACGCCAACCTGTGAGGCTCCCTGTTGATTGCGGCGGTTTCAACGGCTCTCGGCCAACCTGCAATCAATTTTATGAGCCGTTGTTCGGTTTCATCTTCAAGCAACAAAAGTGATTCATCGCTCAAATTGCTCAAATTTACAACATCCTCGCCCATCTCCTCCTCAGCCTTCCTGAAAGCTGAACCAATGCGGGCATGGGCATATTGTACGTACCAAACAGGGTTATCGCGTGACTGTTCTGTGACCTTTTGAAAGTCAAAATCCAAAGGTGCATCATTTTTGCGGGTCAGCATCATGTATCGCACAACATCCGAGCCAACTTCATCCACCACGTCACGCAAGGTAATGAACTCACCTGCCCGCTTGGACATCTTGACCGGTTCACCAGCGCGAAACAGCCTGACCAGCTGGCATAACAACACATCGGCGCTTGCCTTGCCTTCTGACAACGCCTTGGTGACCGCCTTGAGGCGTTTGACATAACCGCCATGATCAGCACCGAGCACAAACACCAGCTCGTCAAAACCGCGCTCAATCTTGTCGCGTGCATACGCTACGTCTGCGGCGAAGTAAGTGTACGAGCCGTCCGACTTCATCAATGGGCGATCAATGTCGTCACCAAAATCAGTAGCCCTGAACAATGTCTGCTCACGATCTTCCCAATCTTCAGGCACTTGGCCCTTAGGTGGTGGAATGCGGCCCTCGAACACCAGTCCTTGTTCGCGCATTTTCTCAACTGTTTCTTCTATCTTGCCATTATCGTGCAGTTTTTTCTCTGAGAAAAATACTTCTTGATGGATATTCAGTGCTGCCAGGTCACTTCTGATCAAGTCCATCATGGCCTTGATTGATCGTTCCTTCACAAGTGAGCTACGCTCATCTTGAGGCATTGACTTGAGCTTGTTGCCAAATTCGTCAGCGAGCAACTTTCCAACCGGCACTAGATAGTCGCCGGGGTAAAGCCCTTGAGGTATTTCGCCTATATCCTCACCCAATGCCTCCAGATAGCGCAGGTACGCACTGTCTGCCAGCGTATCAATCTGGCTACCAGCATCATTTATATAATACTCACGGGCAACGTTGTGTCCGGTAACCTCCAGCAACCGCGCCAGTGCATCACCAAATACCGCTCCGCGACAATGGCCAACATGCAAAGGACCGGTCGGGTTTGCGGATACATATTCCACGTTTACCTTGCGGCCTGCACCCAGGGTTGAGGCAGCAAAGCCTTTCCCCTGCTCCAGCACGGAGCGCATGAAGCCTGGCCAATATGCCTTGGCAATTGTCAGGTTGATAAATCCTGGCCCGGCAATCTGGGCGTCGGCAATATCATCATGGATTGACAAAACCTTGCACAATGCTGTCGCTATATCGCGTGGGGACTTTTCTGCAGGCTTGGCTAGAACCATTGCTGCATTGGTTGTCATGTCTCCATGAGCGGCATCGCGTGGTGGCTCAACAACAACGCGCGACATATCTAGCCCTGCAGGAAGCACACCTTCCCTCACCAGGGTGTCTAAGCAAGTGTCAAGTATGGATTTGAAATGGATAAACGGGTTCATCTGGCCTGAATTACTTTTGGCATTTGCTGATCTGATAGATCTTGATACGGAGCGCGGGACTTAGCGGAAAAGCGGATCAAGGTCAAACAGGCGTTTATGTTCGTCTAACGCATAGCGATCTGTCATGCCTGCTATGAAGTCGCAAATCTGGCGGGCCTGTGCGCTCTCGCCATCGGAATAGCCATGCTCCTGCCAACCAGCAGGCAATTGCCCAGGGTCTTTGGTATAGGCATCAAACAGATCGCGGACCACCCGCCTTGCCCTGTCCATGATGGCAATAACCTTGTCGTGTTTGTACATGTGTTCCGCCAGAAACCCTTGCAATTGCGCGTTGTCGCTTGCCATGCTTGGCGAAAACGCAATGACTGGTTGCGATGCAAGACGAACATCGTCTGCACTCTTCAATCCTGATTGGGTGGCGTTTTCACGAGTTTGCCCAATCACATCAAATATCATCCAGGATATGACACGGCGCACGGTTTCATGGATCAACCTGTGCTGATCAAGCCCTGGCCAGAGACTATGCACTTCACGCAAGGCAGGTCCGACGATTGGCAAGTCCTCAAGCTCACTGACCTTGAACAGCCCTGCCCGCAATCCATCATCAAGATCATGAGCGTTATAGGCAATGTCGTCTGAGATAGCTGCAATCTGTGCTTCAGCTGACGCAAATCTGTTCAGCTGGAGGTCGTGGGTTTCACAAAAAGCCTTGATGGCATGTGGCAAGCCCTTTGCCTTGTAACGACCCGTGGGTCTGCCATCATGATCGAGCAACGGACCGTTGTGCTTTACCAGCCCTTCAAGAGTTTCCCATGTCAGATTGAGCCCATCAAAAGCTGCATACCGTCTCTCGAGGCTTGTGACGATACGCAAAGACTGAGCGTTATGGTCAAACCCGTTATGCTCGGCCATACACTTGTCCAACTCCCGCTCACCAGCGTGGCCAAAGGGTGTGTGTCCCAGATCATGCGCAAGCGACAGGGCTTCGGTCAGATCATCGTCAAGTCCCAATGCTCGTGAAATTGAACGTGCGACCTGCGCTACCTCCAGAGAATGCGTCAGCCGGGTGCGGTAATGATCGCCTTCGTGATAGACGAAAACCTGCGTCTTGTGTTTCAATCTGCGGAAAGCTGCTGAATGTATGATCCGATCCCTGTCGCGTTGAAATGGAGAGCGTCCTGCCGGATCATCTTCAGCAAGGAACCTGCCTCGTGAGTTTTGAGGATTGCTGGAATATGGCGCACGCGTTAAGTTCAACCCAAGTCCCCATCGTGAATCATATCGAGTTGATTGACAAATACCATGTCATACCCAACATGTAGGAGAGAAATCTGAATTCCTGCACATCATGGATAAACCTGAAATGACAACTGCAATTTCACTTACAGAGAACGCCGCGCGCCGCATTCGCGAGATCGTATCGGCAGAAAATGACAAGTCAGCCTTGCGCCTTGCCGTCAATGGTGGCGGCTGCTCTGGTTTTTCCTATGAGTTTGAGCTGGATGAAAAAGCCATGGAAGGCGACACCATAATCTCACGTGATGGTGCTACCTTGCTCATCGATTCAGTGTCTCTGGTTTATCTTCTCGGGTCTGAAATCGACTTTGTTGATGACCTCATGGCATCGCAATTTCAGGTCAACAATCCAAACGCGACGGCTTCATGCGGCTGTGGCACCAGTTTTTCAATATGACCTACGCGTGAAAGTCTCTGCCATTGCTTGCCCACATTTGCGCCATTATCATGCGTAACAACGCTTATTGAGGGGTTTGTTCAGGGACGACTATCTAATGCAGAGCTCTACTATATGGCTGCGGCCACTCCTTGCCCTTTTTTGTCTCCTCGCATTCACCAGTAATCAGGCGCTAGCCTCGCGTGATGGGTCTACAGATAGACCGGGTCTCGATTATAACAAGTTTGAACTGTCATCGCCCAATCCTGATCTTTGCGAAAATGCCTGCAAGAAGGACACACAATGCCGCTCGTGGACTTACTCCTGGCCAGGTGCAAAGGGTCCCAAGGCAATGTGCGCACTTAAAACAGGTGTACCTCCAAAGCGGTCAGACACCTGCTGTATTTCAGGCATCATCTCGACTTCAGAACCCGTAAAAAGTACGCAAGATACCAAGCCAACACCTGCGCCCATTCCACCTGTGGCACCAAAAATTACGCAAAAGCCTGAGCCAGTTAAGCCTGCACAGACTACCACTCCCAAAACTGACAAGCCAATTGTGGCAAAACCATCAGAGCCTGTGCCTGCACCACTGCCCTCACCTCCTCAAAATAAAACTGTAATAATTACTCCCAAGCCAAAGCCGCAATTAACGCTGGAGCCTGAAAAACCAGAGATCGCGGAACCTAAACAGGATCCAGCCAAGGTGACGGCATGCAATGACTATGCTTCGCGAGCACTTGCCCAAAACGCAGAAAACAAACGCCTTGCTTGCGGACTGACAGGCAGCCGCTGGGGATATGGAAAATCATCCTACTTCAATTACTGCATGGCTAATCCATCTTCATCTTACAATGGCTCACGCGCTGCGCGAGACCGAGAGCTTGATGTCTGCAAGGCAGAAATTGCATCGCGCGGCGAAAACAATAACAGGGTTGAGTTGCCGGAAGTTGGAGACATCTTCAATGCAGACAGTCGCTCAGCCGGCTTTTGTCGTAGCTATGCCACCCAAAGTGTTGAGCAAGCAAATGAGGCACGCAGGTACAATTGCGGCTTTGGAGGGCGTAACTGGTCCACAAGCCGTATTCAACAAGTCAGGATTTGTGAAAGCGTCGGGACACGTGAAGCTGCCAGCCTGCTCAACTATCGTGCCCGCGAATTGGACTCCTGCAGGCGCTCAACAGCAGGAACCGAGGACGGCGGTAGAGCTTCCAATTGCCGTGAGTATGCTCGTACTGCGGTTGCACAGGCTATAGCAGCTCGCAGATACGATTGCGGATATGGATCTAGAGGTCGCTGGAGTCGTAATTTCCGGGCACACTTGCGCTGGTGCCAAAGAGTGCCACGCGCAGAATCAAATCGCGAATTCAACATACGTGAGCAGCTTCTGGCCCAATGTGAGTGATCAGGTCTGGTTTTGTGACTGGTGACAACCTGCCATCGCCACTTGACCTTTACGGACTGCTTCACCAACCCTGTAGCGCATACTCAAAACCCTTTTGCGGCAGGCTTATGTAAATGCAGATTGCGACCTGGAATATTAATGGTGTCAAGGCACGCCTTGAAACGGCCATCGCCTGGCTCAGGGAGGCAAAACCTGACGTGGCATGTTTTCAGGAGATAAAGTCTGTAGACGAAGGCTTTCCCCGCGCTGAGTTTGAAAACCTTGGCTACAACGTCCACACCCACGGCCAGAAAGGTTTCAATGGCGTTGCAATTTTATCCTTGAGACCTGTTGATGACATAGTTCGTGGATTGCCGGGCGATGATAGCGACGAACAAGCTCGTTACATTGAAGCCGTTGTGCCTGGTGAGCATTCTGTCGCCAGGATCGGATGCCTTTATCTACCAAACGGCAACCCTGTCGATAGCGATAAATACCCGTACAAACTTGCATGGATGGACCGATTGATCCGTCACGCCCGTGATCGCCTATCGCTGGAGGAGCCTTTCATTCTGGCGGGTGACTATAATGTCATACCTGAGGCTCGCGACGCAGCAAAACCAGAACTATGGACTGACGATGCGCTGTTTCTCCTGTCAACACGGGAGAAATTTCGCGAACTTGCCAATCTTGGATTTACCGATGCGGTTCGTCGTTTCAATCAGGCCGACGGGGTTTATACTTTCTGGGATTATCAGGCAGGTGCATGGCAACGAAACAATGGTATCCGCATAGATCACATGTTGTTGTCGGCACAAGCAACGGACAGAGCACTTTCCAGTCGTATTGACGCACATGTCAGGGGATGGGAAAAACCTTCAGATCATGTGCCTGTAATAGTCGAGCTTGATATCTGAAGATGACCACTAAATGGCGTCAGTTTTTGGCCTGATCCTGCCGGATGGGAAAACGCCTCGTCCACTTGTTGTACAGTTGATCAGCTCTGGCGAGACCGTCATTGCTCAACGCTGATGCAATTGATTCGTGCTGTGCCAGCACATAAGTGCTCAAGGCTTGATCTGCTGTGTCTGCGGCTACGCGGTACCAGACGAGCGCACGAACAAGATCACCTTCTTCAGCATAAATATCACCCAGTTTGGAAGCAGCCGGCGCATAGCGCTTCTGTGCTGATGTTCCAAGCCAACGAATGCCATAGGCCCGGTCACGGCTTACGCCATCGCCGTTCAGGAACATCATGGCAAAACCGTATTGAGCCCGTGGGTGTCCAGCAGAGCCAGCTATCTGATAAAAATGCAGCGCCTTTTCCATGTCCTGTGCAATGGCAGCACTTTCACGCCCATTGTGAAGTGCAACCCCCATGTAAACCAGGCTGTCAAAGACGAAATATCTTTCATCATCAATGACTTGTGCGCGTTTGTTTACGAAGTCGTTGGCAATTCTGTTATAGTGCTGATATGCTTTCACTTCGTCAACATAACCAGCCAACCCCGTGCGAAGCATATGTGCCAACAACCAGTTTGCCTGGATGCTGCCTTCCTTGGCTGGCTGTTGCAGAAGCGCTATGGAACCTGCGTAATCCTTGGACGAGTACGCAATCATGGCTGCCTTGTAATCACGCTCAGCTTCGGTGCTTAAACCACTTACAATGACCGTGTCTTGTTTGCTTGGCGCAAACGAATAGAAACCTGGTGGCAATTGCGATTGTGCACTCGCCACAGGAGCAGACATGGCAAAGCCGCCTGCCGCCAGTATCAAGCTGGCGACGAGCCGCATTGGAAATGCAGCGTGAGCTAAAGCCCTACTGGTCTGCGTAACAGACAATTTCTGCTGCTCCTCCAGGGTGTGTAACGGCACCATCACGAGCCGGACCAACTGTTTGCGAGTATTTCCACAATACTCCAGATGCGCCCATATCTGGCACACGTGGCTTCCAGTTCTTGCGACGCTCAGCGAGTTCCGCATCTGTCAGGTCAACGCTGATTGTGCCATCAATGGCGTCAATGCTTATCACGTCTCCGTCTTGTAACAGACCGATTGGGCCACCTTCAGCGGCTTCGGGCCCCACATGGCCGATACAGAAGCCACGGGTAGCACCTGAAAAACGACCGTCCGTGATCAGAGCAAGCTTATCGCCCATGCCCTGCCCGTATAGAGCAGCGGTTGTCTGGAGCATCTCGCGCATGCCAGGGCCACCCTTTGGCCCTTCATAGCGGATGACAAGCACTTCGCCTTCCTTGTACTTCCTTGCCTTCACGGCTTCGAAGCAATCTTCTTCTGAATCAAAGCAACGTGCCGGGCCGGTGAATTTCAGGTTTGTCATACCGGCAACCTTCACGATGGCACCTTCTGGTGCAAGGTTGCCACGCAAACCAACAACCCCACCGGTCTTGGTGATGGGTTTGGAGGCCGGATAGATCACGTCCTGATCAGGGTTCCACTTAACCGACGCCATGTTTTCAGCCATTGTGCGTCCGGTTACAGTCAGACAATCACCATGCAGGAAGCCTTCATCGAGGAGCGTCTTCATCAGCAATGGAATACCACCAACTTCAAACAAGTCCTTGGCAACGTACTTGCCACCTGGCTTCAGGTCGGCCACGTATGGTGTCTTCTTGAAGATTTCAGCAACGTGGAAAAGATTGAACTCGATGCCTGCTTCATGCGCCATGGCAGGCAGGTGCAAGGCCGCATTTGTCGAGCCTCCAGAGGCAGCAACAACGGTGGCAGCATTTTCCAGTGCTTTGCGGGTTACGATGTCACGCGGGCGAATATTACGGGCGATAAGGTCCATGACCTGTTCACCAGCTGCCATACAGAACTTGTCGCGCAATTCATACGGTGCCGGGGCTCCCGCCGAATATGGCAAGGCAAGTCCGATGGCTTCGGAGACCGTTGCCATGGTGTTGGCTGTAAATTGCGCACCGCACGCACCTGCTGACGGGCAAGCAATCTGTTCGAGTTCTTCCAGGTCTTCATCTGACATATCGCCGACTGAATGCTTGCCAACAGCTTCAAATACATCCTGTACTGTCACAGGTTGACCACGGAATGAACCTGGCAGGATAGATCCGCCATAGATAAAGATGGAAGGGACATTCAAACGGATCATGGACATCATCATGCCCGGAAGTGACTTGTCACAGCCAGCAAGGCCAACAAGCGCATCATAGCAATGACCTCGCATGGTGAGTTCAACTGAATCGGCAATTACATCCCGGCTGACCAGTGATGACTTCATGCCCTGGTGACCCATTGCTATGCCGTCTGTAACTGTAATGGTGCAAAACTCACGTGGTGTCCCATTGGCTGCTGCAACACCCTTCTTGACGGCTTGAGCTTGTCGCATAAGGGCAATATTGCACGGCGCTGCTTCGTTCCAGCAACTGGCCACACCCACAAATGGTTGGCCAATCTGGTGGCGTGTCAGACCCATGGCGTAATAATAGGACCTGTGCGGCGCGCGCTGTGGTCCTTCGGTTACGTGCCTGCTGGGCAAATTATTCTTGTTTGGTACTTTGGCATCCATCTGGTCTGTTCCGCCCCTGATGTAATCGTTGTTTGTTGATCCGGAACTGATTTCCACCAGCCCGTCAGTGCTGTTATTTGATACCTCAGTGGGTAACAACCCGTTATAATCCTGATTTGAGCTTGATTAAGGCAGCTTCGTGCCCATCAGGCGGATTTCTTGAATCTGTGACATTTTTGCAACAGTAGTCTTCATATAGTCTGGCCTAACCTTGCAAGCGCAGATAACGTGCTCATTGAGTGATTCACTTGTTCAAAGGGCTTGTTTATCCATGCCAATCAAGAAGAGACTAAAATGACAACACCGATGTTTGGACCAGGTTCCCAAGCGACACCTTCTGCAACAGCGGGTCCTGTGCGAGTTGAGTATATTGATCAACCAGGACTTGTCGGCTTGTCGATTGTCAACTTTCTGCTCAACCTGGTGACACTGGGCTTCTATCGGTTCTGGGCAAAAACACGGGTACGCCGCCACATCTGGTCCAGCGTACACTTAAATGGTGAGCCGCTGGAGTACACAGGCACCGGCAAGGAACTGTTTATCGGCTTTTTGGTCATCATGTTGGTGCTGTTCTTGCCACTTGCATTGATAAGTGGATTTCTACAGTACTATTTCGGACCAGATAGTCCGGTAGCTCTTGGTTTTACTTATGTAATCGCCCTGGCCCTGCTTTGCTTTTATGGTTTTGCAATCTATCGTGCCCGTCGCTACCGTCTATCACGCACACTCTGGCGCGGTATTCGCGGTGCCCTGCCCGGTTCAGCCATGAGCTATAGCTGGAAATATCTAGGCTCCCTGATTCTCAGTCCAATGACTGCTGGATGGTCACAACCGGCCATGAACCTCATACTTGCCGAGCACATGACAAATGACATGCGCTTTGGCAATACACCATTCAGCTTTTCTGGCCGGTCAGGTCCATTATATGCGCGGTTTGCAATTTGCTGGTTTTTGACATTCGGTGTTTATCTTGGCCTGATTGGAGCTGCAGTGAGTTTGTACTATGTGGGCGCTTTTGACTGGCTTGAAGCATTCTTCAAGTCAATTGAAGCTTCCAATAGTGAAACGGACGTCATGAAAGGCGTCAAGCTGATCAGCCTGGTTCTGGCATTACTCTTCCTATTGCTAATTTTTGCCTCGCTACGGTCAATTATCTGGTCATTTTACACCGCCAAAGAGCTCAACCTGTTTACTGAGTATACGCGGTTTTCCGGCGCGACCTTCCAATTCAATGCCACTGCATGGAGCCTGATAACGTTGTGGCTCGGCAACATGGCGTTGATCATTTTCACCCTGGGCATTGCCAGTCCGTTTGTTGAGCAACGCATTATGCGGTAC
>JBAUGO010000203.1:0-4288 GCA_049679775.1 Anderseniella sp. | reverse complement strand
GGCCTTCTGCTTCACCCTTGCCCATCGCATCAAAGCGAATATCGGCAGGCTCTACATGGGCAAGATCGTTGCGTGACAGGTACGACACGGCAAGCTCGCGGAACACATAATCAAGGATCGACGTTGCGTTCTTGATGGCTTCGTTGCCCTGAACCTGTCCAGCTGGCTCAAACCGTGTGAAGGTAAACGCCTCGACATATTCCTCCAGAGGCACGCCATATTGCAGGCCCAGTGACACTGCGATGGCAAAGTTGTTCATCATCGCGCGGAAGGCAGCACCTTCCTTGTGCATGTCGATGAAGATCTCGCCCAGCTTGCCATCATCATATTCGCCCGTGCGAAGGTAAACCTTGTGGCCACCAACGATGGCTTTCTGGGTATAGCCCTTGCGACGCTGTGGCAGCTTTTCGCGCTCACGCACCATGATCTTCTCGACGATTTTCTCGACGATCTTTTGAACCTGTTGCGTCTGCGGCATGGCGGCGATCTGTTCGCCGATTTCCTCGCCATCATCAGCCTCGTCCTCGATCAGTGCCGAGTTGAGAGGCTGGCTCAGCTTGGAGCCATCGCGGTACAGTGCGTTGGCTTTCAGCGCCAGCTTCCATGACAGCATGTAGGCTGCCTGGCAGTCTTCAACGGTTGCCTCGTTCGGCATGTTGATGGTTTTTGAAATGGCGCCCGAGATGAACGGCTGGGACGCAGCCATCATGCGGATGTGGCTGTCAACCGACAGGTAACGCTTGCCCAGACGTCCGCATGGATTGGCGCAGTCAAACACCGGCAGGTGCTCGTCCTTGAGCTGCGGTGCACCTTCAAGTGTCATCGCGCCGCAGACATAAATGTTGGCCGCATCAACATCAGCTTTGGAGAAACCAAGGTGTGACAGGAGGTCGAAGTTGAAATCGTTGAGCTGCTCATCGGAAATGCCAAGCGTGTCCTTGCAGAACGCCTCGCCAAGTGTCCACTTGTTGAACACGAACTTGATGTCGAAGGCAGACGCAAGGCCGTCTTCAACTGCCTTGATCTGTGTTTCGGTAAAGCCCTTGGCAGCAAGCGAAGGGTGGTTAATGCCTGGCGCATCCGCAAGCGTGCCATTGCCGACTGCATATTTGATGATGCTTTCGATCTGGTCTTCGGTGTAGCCAAGTGTGTGAAGGGCGGCAGGAACAGCGCGGTTGATGATCTTGAAGTAACCGCCACCGGCCAGCTTCTTGAACTTGACCAGTGCAAAGTCCGGCTCGATGCCAGTGGTATCACAATCCATCACCAGACCAATGGTGCCTGTTGGTGCAATAACAGTGGCTTGCGCGTTGCGGTAACCGTGCTTCTTGCCAAGCTCTACGGCCTTGTCCCAGGCAGCAGCGGCGTGAGTCACAAGCTGTTTGTCCGGGCAGTTGGCGTGATCTAGCGGTACCGGGTTCACAGCCAGCTTCTTGTAGCCTTGTGCCTTGCCATGTGCTGCAAGACGGTGGTTTTCCATGACCCGCAGCATGTCTTTTGCATTTTTCTTGTAGCCAGGAAAAGTGCCGAGCTCGGCTGCCATTTCGGCAGACGTTGCATAGGAAACACCCGTCATGATGGCCGAGATGGCACCACAAATGGCACGACCTTCATCAGAGTCATAGGAATAGCCAGAGGTCATCAGCATACCGCCAATATTGGCAAAGCCCAGACCAAGTGTGCGGAAGTCATAGGAGCGCTGTGCGATTTCCTTTGACGGGAACTGCGCCATCAACACTGAAATCTCCAGCACCATGGTCCACAAGCGAACACCGTGTTCAAAACCTTCGATGTCAAATTTCGAGTTGGACTTGTCGAGGAATGTCAGCAGGTTGAGCGAGGCCAGGTTACAGGCCGTGTCATCCAGGAACATATATTCCGAGCAGGGGTTGGAGGCGCGAATGTCGCCTGATTCAGGGCAGGTGTGCCAGTCATTGATTGTTGTGTGGAACTGGATGCCGGGATCAGCGCAAGCCCAGGCTGCATTGCCCACTTTTTCCCAAAGCTCACGCGCGTCAACCGTCTTGGCCACACCTTCGCGCATGCGCCACTTCAGGTCCCATGACGATCCGCTTTCTACAGCACGCAAGAATTCATCCGTGACACGAACCGAGTTGTTGGAGTTCTGGCCGGAGACTGTGCGGTAGGCTTCGCCATCCCAGTCTGTATCATATGTGTCGAACTCGATCTCTTCGAAACCTTGCGCTGCAAACTGCAATACGCGCTTGATATAGGAATCCGGCACATGAGACTTGCGCGCATCCTTGATGGCGCGCTTGAGGGCTGGGTTCTTGTTCGGGTTGTAGCAATCATCGCCTGAGCCCTCGCAGTTTACGCAGGCCTTCATGATCACTTTAAGGTGCTGTTTGGTAACCTTGGAGCCGGTCACAAGGGCCGCAACCTTTTCTTCTTCCTTTACCTTCCAGTCGACGTAAGCCTCGATGTCTGGATGGTCGATATCGACAACAACCATCTTCGCTGCGCGACGGGTCGTGCCACCAGATTTGATGGCACCGGCAGCGCGGTCACCAATCTTGAGGAACGACAAAAGGCCGGAAGACTTGCCACCACCGGAAAGGGGTTCGTTTTCACCACGGATGAAGGAGAAGTTGGACCCCGTGCCGGATCCATACTTGAACAGACGGGCCTCACGCACCCACAGGTCCATGATGCCGCCTTCGTTGACCAGATCATCGGAGATCGACTGGATGAAACAGGCGTGCGGTTGTGGATGTTCATAGGAAGATGTTGATTTTGTCAGCTTGCCTGTCTGGAAATCCACATAGTGGTGGCCCTGTCCGGGACCATCAATGCCATAGGCCCAATGCAGGCCGGTATTGAACCATTGCGGGCTGTTTGGAGCGCAGCGCTGGGTTGCCAGCATGTTGACCATTTCTTCGTAGAACGCCAGAGCATCAGCTTCAGTATCAAAGTAGCCGCCCTTCCAGCCCCAGTATGTCCATGTACCGGCAAGACGGTTGAACACCTGTTGCGCACTCATTTCAGAGGTGTAGCGCTCTTCTTCCGGCAACTCGGCCAGGGCAGCTTCATCAGCAACCGACTTCCACAGCCAGGAGGGAACTGAGTTTTCTTCAACCTTTTTCAGCCGTGCGGGGACACCGGCCTTGCGGAAATACTTCTGGGCTATGATGTCGGATGCGACCTGGCTCCAGGCCATGGGGACTTCGATGTCCTTGAGCTGGAAAACGATGGACCCATCCGGGTTCTTGATTTCACTGGTTGCCTTGCGAAACTCGACCCCTTGATACGGTCCTTTGCCTTCGGTCGTAAAGCGACGTTCTACCCGCATTTCATTTCCCTCTTAAGCCTGGCAGGCCCTTGCCCGCTGGTGTGTTCAAATTGTTTTTTACCAAAGCGCCCTGCAGCGCTTAACCACTCGACCTGACAAACGGTGTTCCACGGCAAAGGTGTCCAGTTTGTGCGCTTTCAACTATCAGCCAGCACACACAAGACACAACTTCACCCGATGGATAGATAAGGACTTGTCCTTGCTATCCACTGTTCAACACCTGGAGTTGGTAAGTTTCTTACCTTGTGGTTCGGCCTTAACTCTGGGCCGTCCCAAGCCCCTTATCCCTGAGAATGACAATATGTCGGATAGGGCAGTTTCGTCAATACCTAGTGTCCTAACAAATGGTAACCACTAGATATAGTATCCACAGTCTTGACAGGGTCTGTGGATAACTGCAGATAGCCACGATTCGGCCATGAAGCTCAATGATTTCACGACGTTGGGGGAGGTATTGTGGGGCTATATGCCCCTTCACGTAGCTGTCATGGTCTTTGAGAAAAGGTTAAAACCACAACATCTGGGCCTAAATTAAATTTCGGGCCCTATAAAAAGTGGTTAATGACAAGTTAATGACAGTGCATTCTGGGTGGTTGCATGGGTTCAAAATGCTCGCATTGGTTGTAAGCGAGGCATGTGAACGAGGGAATCGGTCAAAACTCACTCACTTTGTAGCAATGAATGCCTCATTTGGTTTGGGACCGCTTTAGTAAGAGATCACTGCGCCTTGTTATCTGCTGCAAGTGCAGAGAAGGGTGTCGCAAGTTTACCAACAATCTGTTTGATCAATGCAGTGCGCAGGCCCTTGCGCGGGCCTGTGCCGATCGTGGACGTTTCCCACAGCACCAGCTTGCCTGTCCGGCCGTCCACTTTAGCCGGTATCCATAAGGCTATGCGGGTAAACCCGCCGGTGATGTTGTTGCTGTGCGTGCCACTAACAAAAAATGTGAGGCGCACTGGCGACGTTAGTTGGCTTCC